>CAZTDL010000571.1:0-3360 GCA_964612775.1 uncultured Lentisphaeraceae bacterium | reverse complement strand
TCAAAGGGGCGCAAATCCGTAATACTATCGTTAACTTATGCAATTAAGCACTAGACTACCGCTGACCAACAGCGTGCCGCCGTTTACCGTCGTGGTTCCGGTGTAGAAATTTGCCGACGACATGACCATCGTGCCGGCACCAGCCTTGATCAGTCCGCAGGCATACAAGTACTGCGAACTGTTGTAAAGGCTTGCCGACACGGTCAGGTCGGCATTCGTGTCACCGGTCACATCGTCCACGGTAAATGTCTTGGTCAACGCCGAACTTTTTTCCGCCAAGTGGAGACCGCTGTTACTGCTACTCGATTGCGTAATGTATGACGGTGCGGTACCGCCGACAGTCACATGGCCATTCAAGTAAAGGGTCCTATACTGAGCACCGGTGCCCGGACCGACATCAATTGTGCCGCCGTTCAGCGTCAAGGTTCCGAGAATGCTGTTCCCGGTTGACGTCAACCTTCCGCCGTTCAATGTCATCGGGCTAGTGCGATTTAATTCCGATTGACCCGCCAAAGCCAGTGTCGCGCCACTGTTCACCGTGTAGGACGTCGCATTGATTAATCCACGGTACTTGTATGACTTGGATGTGTCGAACTGCAAGGTTCCATCGTCAACCACCACTGCACCGGAGAACCTATTAGCGCTTTCAACGGCTGCGAAAATAATCAGCTTGTTCGCGCCCGTCTTCCGAATCGTACCCGCCGTTGTAGCTACTGTGAATGTGTTATTCATCGTCAGTGTATTGGGCGGTGCGAATTCCAGCGTACCGGCGTTGACCGTCACAGCGCCGGTAAACGTGTTGGTCGTGTTCAGGGTCAGGGTACCGGTCCCGGCCTTGGTCAGAGTCATGGCTCCGGCGAGCGTGCCCGCGCCGGCGATGGTGTAACTCTTGGTTGAGTTGTTCGTAACACAAGCGGGAGACACCGTCGCCGTAAGATTGATGGCCGGCGAGTCGGAGCCTGTTTCGTCGAGGGTAACCGCGTCGCCATCGGTATAGACAGAGGCACCGGCACCGTCGTTCCACAGCAGGGAGGTGCCGACGTCCCAAACGTTACCGCTGCCATCGCCCACCCAAGTCAAATCAGCGCCAAACGCGTTCCCGACCATGGCCGCAGTCGCGAATACCGTCAGTACCGTTAAAAACGCTGCCCGTACGGCTCTGCAACCCCATATTGCCGTCCTGAAGAATCTGTTCATTACGCCGCTGCTCACGCACATAGCCGTATCTCCTTTGTTGCGAGGCGCACATGGACAATTCACCTGTCCCGATCACTACTGTCCGCCATTCACGGTTGACAGTATGCGGCATAACGAGGGCAGCGTCTTGTCGGCAAAACTGCCGACAGAGAAGATGCGGACATGAAGCCGGGATCCGACGTCCGCGATTTAACGGCCAAGACGTTTGGCCACTGCCTGTGCCCGTGAGCGGACATGCAGCTTGTTATAGATACGCTCGATGTGCGTATGCACCGTGCGATAGCTGATCGTCAATTGGTCGGCAATCTCCTTGTACAGATAGCCTTTACCCAGCAGTTCCAGCCCCTCTTTCTCACGGGGCGAGAGGGCGCTCTCATCTTCTGCGGCCGAAACCTCGGAAGGGCTCTTCAGGAAGGAGCGCACGACCTTGCGGGCGATGCTGCTGCTGAGCGGCGCTCCACCGGCAAAAACATCCTTGAGTGCCGCCAACAGCTCTTCCGCCCGAACCGGCTTGAGCAGATACCCCGAAGCCCCGGCACTTAAGGCTTCATAGATCGTGTCCGTATCCTGATAGACCGTCAACATGATGATCTGAGGGGGCGGGTTATATTCCGCGATATGCCGCGCGCACTCCACGCCGCTCATGCCAGGCAGGTTGATGTCCATCACCACCACGCTGGGCTTCATCGCCAGAATTCCGGGCAACGCTTCCTCGCCGCAGGCGTATTCGCCCGCGCACACGCAGTCCGGAGCCCGGCGGATCATCCCCGCCAAGCTCTTGCGAACACGCTCATCATCCTCGACAACCGCCACCGAGATCGCCATACCACCCCCTCCGCTAGAATCCGTTTTGCCGTTCATGATGTCACGTCTCGGCCCCTATGTCATGTCGGCAATTCGATCTACACGCGGAATCCAGCGGAACACGCAAAGTCACCGTTGTTCCTTTCCCCGTCGCCCCGCCGATGTCCAGCAACCCGCCGATATCACTCATCCGCTTTCGCATGTTGGCCAATCCGTTGCCGCCGCCCGGGCGCGGGAAAGCGGCCGCCCCCTCCGCAATCCCGCAGCCGTTATCCCGGATGACCAGCCTAAGCACATTCGTATCAACCGACACGTCCAACGCGACTTCCCTCGCGCCGGAATGGCACACGACATTCTTTAGCGCCTCTTTGACCGAAAGAAACAGGTTGTGCCGCAAGGCCGAAGTCATACCGAGCACAGGCATCTCAGACGGGAACTGCAAGCGGCAGGAAACATTCGCGTTGCGCAAGAAGTCCTGAGCAAACTGCCCGAGATACTCAACGAACTGCTCCAGCGTATCGTTCTTGGGATTAACCGCCCAGACGATCTCATCCACCGTGCGGATCATCGCCCGCGCAGTCTGGAAGATATTGTCGACATGCGCTCTAGCCGCGTCCGGCTCGGCCAAATCGGATTTGGTCAGTTCGCTCAAAAGGGCGATCTGCGTCAAGCTCGCGCCCAAGTCATCGTGAATATCGCGCGCGATCCGAGACCGCTCGCGTTCGACCGCCTGTTCTCGGGTCAGTACCCGCTCCCGCTCCAGCGCAACCCTTTTTGCCTCTTCCAGTTTGTGCCGCGCACGGCGTCGAACCCACAGCCCGCCGCCAAGTCCAGCCACGCCCAACGCCAGCACGCCCGACAAACCCATAAACCACGCGGCCTGCCAAATATAAGGCGTGATACTGAAAGCCACACTCTGATCGGCTCCGTTCCAACGCCCGTCGGATGATGTCGCCATCACCCGAAACCGATAGGCCCCGGGCGGCAGACGCGAATACGTTCGGGTCCTCGCCAAGTCCGGCAATGACCATGCGTCGTCATGCCCGTCCAGAAACGTGCGGAAAAGGATCTGATCGGGATCATTGTAACAGGGTGCGGTAAACGTGAACGTGATGTCCCGACTGCCGGGAGGAACGACAATCCATTGGCGATGCGCCGAACCTTCCGTCGCGCCAAGACATAACGGCGGATGACCGTCAATAGTCATGTTTTCAATATACACGGGCAAGTCAGCAGGGGTCGTCGGCAACGCCTGCGTGTCCAGACAAGCCACTCCCTTGTACGTGGCACACCACAGCCACCCGCTAGACGTGAGCGCCGTCAGCGGCCAACCTTGTCCGCCACACATCAGAGCGCCAT
>CAZTDL010000570.1:0-3362 GCA_964612775.1 uncultured Lentisphaeraceae bacterium | reverse complement strand
GCAGCATTTTTATTGTCGTGGTTTTTCCGGCGCCATTGGTGCCTAAAAATCCGAGGATCTCCCCTTGTCGAATCGTCAACGAAAGCGTGTCGACAGCCTGTACGGAGCCGAACGCTTTTGTTACGGCATCCAAAGTGACGACATCCATAACGTTTTCACCTCTAGAAAGGAGCATCGCTCACGTTTGGGCGTCAGCCCGCCTTTCCCTTAAAATCCGTTCGCGGCTTACCAGGTAAGCCACTCATCATCCGCCGTACGATTCTCGGCGCGCAACCACACCATCAGAGCCACGCGGAAATCAGAATCGCGCTCGCTCATGTTGTCAATACGCTTGAAGTTATTGACATAAGCCGTCCGCAACTGGAAGACAAGGCAGTCCAGACGATATTGCACATACCCGCCGACCTCGTCCAGTTCGTTGTAACGCAAATCGTACCGCACATAGCAACTGTACGACCACGTGTCATTGACATCATGCGTGAAACCGGTATAGATGAGGTTCTCTTTCACGCGGTTCCACTCCGGCACCGGAGAAAGATCATAATCGTACAAATCATGGTCACGCCCCAAATAACCGCCGCCGAAACGGAACTTCTCGCTCAGTTTGTAAAAGGCGCTCAGATCCGCATACGCGAACGTGTCATTCTCCGTATCCCACTCGCCATGCGCCTTCACATCGATGTCCTCTGTCGGCGCATACGTCATCTGGGTGCCGATCATACGCAACCCCTCTTCATCAAGATTGCCGCCCGAATCGAACTGGATTGCGCCATAGACATCCCAATCGAGCAGATTGCGCATCCGCCCCTTCGAATCGCGCGTCTGCAACACGTTACGCAAACCCGGACGTATGCCGTGCCAATCGTAAGGCAACCAGCGTCCATCCATACCGAACTGATCCTGCCAACTCAGTGAACGATCATAATTATCGAACTCATAGACGCGCCCGTTTTTCGTGTCGTAATGGGTCGGCTGGTAACTGTAATCGAGATACGGCTCCACAATGTGACGGTAGCCGTTATTCAAATCGGACGTGCCGCGCACAGACGTCTCCACGCCCAACTCGGCCGAATGGCGGAAAACGTTGTTGTTGTTCTCCGACTCGGAATAATAGGTGCCGCGATAGCCGGCGCGAGGCACCACGCTCACGACATCGCCGAATTTCATCGGATACGTCACGCGGTGCGCCGTGTCAACACGCGCCACGTTATAATCGGCCCAGGAGCCGGGATAGTACATGAAGTCAGGCAACGCATTCTCATAACGCGCAGCGTCACGATTCAAATAACCGGCCCGCGTTTGGCTTTCATAGTTCAATCCTGTCGTAAAAATCGGCTGAGGCATGACGTTTAACCAGCCCTCGGGCAAACGCGCCACACCCGAATAGAAATCGTTTAGAGGCCCGCTGGCCATCACGCCTGCGGCATACGAATGTTCGCGGTGCTCAAGCGACGCGAAGTTCATCGGGATGCTTTCGCCGCGGTCATCTCGCTCGAAACAATCGTGCATCACCTCGGAGTCGCTGTTGAACGTTCCTCTGAATATAAACTGGTCGCGCGGCGTAAAGTCCGCCTCATGACGCAAGCGGATGCGATAGCGCTCCTCATCCACATTGGAGGTCCAGTTACGGTCACTCCAATCGTCCGGCGGATCTTCGTCCCACGCGTAATACGTCTCCAGTTTGCCGTGTCCTTTATCCTTCAGATCCCAACGCAGATTTTGCCCCACGCCCACGCCGCGCCGCGTCCGGTAGTCCAAATGGGTCGACGCGTCAAGTTTGGGGCCGGTCGCGCGAGGCGACTCATAAATGTTGTAGACGTATCCGCCCAGCATATAGGCCCCCCATTTGGACGTATAGCCGGGAATCAGACGGAAACCATAGTGCGTGTCGATGTCGCGGAACCAATAAGGCAGATAGGCGAAGGGCACGCCGAACAGCCAAGGCACCGCATCATAGATCTCAACATAGTCATTGTCTTTATAGCGGGCATGGCCCGTGATGGCCCAATGGAGATGCCCCGGCGCGTTGGTACAGGTCGTTACGGTCGCATTCCTCGCATCATAACGCCCATCCTCACGCCGAGTCACCTCTTTGGCAAAGACCCTGAAAACACCCGCCTGAACCTGGCCGATTCCGGTCAGGCCTTTCCCCGTCTTATAGTTGTACTCAATGTAGTCGCCGGACCACGACCCGAAACCGGCCTGGCGAATCACCACATTGCCGCGCGCCTGAACATCGCCCTTGTCCTGGTTCAAGCGCACTCGGTCAGCACTCATTTCGTGTTCATCCGTCCGAAGTTTCACATGACCGGTCGTCGTGATCCAACCGGTTTTCTGGTCAACCTCAATCTTGTCGGCGGTGATCTACAGCCCCGAATCGCCCATCTTCTGCGGGGTCGGCATGATACCGCCTCCCTGCGCCTGCGCCCAGCCTGCCATCATACAAGCCACCGCGCCAACCATCCATGCCACAATCGTTGTTCGTTTCATAACGGGTGTCCACTGGTTTAAACTCATGCTGCCTTTTGAAGTCATGCCATAGTTATACCGTTTTTGCCTCACCGACGGAATACAAAATCTTACCGGTTTGTCCGTCCGCGATGCGGAAGGATTCCGGATGGCGGTGCAGTTCGGACTTAAACGTTAACCGCCCCGTATACCGCCGCTGCAACTCCACAAGGAAAGCCTCGTCCTCGGTCCGCAGCCGCTCCAGCACACTCGGAGCCACCACAATCTGAAGTTCGACCATCTCGCGCCCCTCGTGCAGGACTTTCCTCATTAAGGCCGCGATCTGCCGCTGGATATCCACGCTCAGGGCGAGCGGCGACTTGACTAAACCGTGGCCGCGACAATACGGGCAGTCGGAGTACATCTGCGACAGAAGGCTTTCCTCTTGGCGTTGACGCGTCATCTCCATCAGCCCCAGTTCAGAGATCGAAAGGACGTTCGTGCGAGCCCGGTCACGTTTCAGCGCCTGCTTCATCGCCTTATACACCGCGTTCTGATGCTTGCGCGACTTCATATCAATCAGGTCCAGCACCACCAGTCCGCCGATGTTCCGCAACCGTAGCTGACGGGCAACCTCTTCGACCGCCTCAAGGTTCACCTCGAGAATCGCATCTTCCTGCGACCCCTTGCCCCGGTGCCGCCCCGTGTTCACATCCACCGCGATCAGCGCCTCGGTTTCATCAAACACAAGGTAACCGCCGGATTTCAGATTCACTTTGCGGCGGAAGGCCTCCTCCAACTGACGTTCCACACCGTGATGTTCGAAAATCGACAGCTGTCCCTCGTAATGGGCGATCACGTTCTTTGCGCGGCGCGAGATCTTCGACGCCATCTCGCGAACGCGATTATAGGCG
>CAZTDL010000569.1:0-3365 GCA_964612775.1 uncultured Lentisphaeraceae bacterium | reverse complement strand
GCACCTTTTCGAAAGATCCGCATCCCGAGCAAATCTGCACCGCCGGACTTCCCGAAGCCTTTCTAGTTCTGTACAGGGCCACAGGCGACAAGCGCTATTTCGATTTCGCCGCCAACGCCCGTCATGGCAACGGCACCGCCGAGATCAAATGCGCGTCGCTGCGGGATTGGCGGCAGACCTTCGAGACCCGCCCCGCGCATGTCTATGTCATGCTCGCGCGCTGCTACGCGCAGACGGAACTCTATCGCTGCGACGGGGTGGCGTCACTCATGGACATGTCGAAGTACATGCGCCACGAATTGCTGCGCCCGGGCGGCGGTCTCAATGTGGCCGGCTCGGCTTCCGACGGCGAATATTTTTCCTATACGCAGAACGGCGCGGGCGCCATCGGCGAATCGTGCGTGACGGCTTACCTGGTGCGCTGGCTGGACAGCCTGATGCGTTTGGAGGGCGATCTCCGATACGGCGATCTGATGGAACGCACGGTTTACAACGCGCTTTTCGCGGCGCAAGACCCCGCCGGGAGGAAACTCCGTTATTTCACGCCGCTGACCGGCTCCCGCGCCTATTATGGGCAGGACGGTTTTTGCTGTCCGGGCAATTATCGCCGCATCGTGGCGGAGTTGCCTCAGAAAGTTTATTACCGGTGCGCGGACGGCGCACTCGCCGTCAACCTGTTCACGACCTCGAAGGTGACAGTGCCGGTCTCTTCCGATGCGACCGTGACGCTTGCGCAGGAAACGGACTACCCGAATACCGGGCATGTGGTGTTCCGCGTGACGCCGTCGAAAGAAACCGCGTTCGCCCTGCGTCTGCGCATTCCCCGCTGGTGCCGCACCGCGACCGTCACAGTCAACAACGAACCTCCGGTTCCCGTCCGGCCAGGCGCGAAGGCCTTTGAACTTCGCCGCGCGTGGAAAGCCGGCGACACGGTGACGCTGGACATGCCGATGGCGTGGAGGTTCGTCAAAGGCCACCAGCTGCAAGAGGGCAAAGCGGCTCTGGTGCGCGGCCCTGTTGTCTACTGTCTGGGAACGGCACAGAACGCGGAAACCCTGAAAAAGTATCCGAACTTCAACGGGATCGTTATCGATCCGAAATGCGTCGGCGAACCGGAATCCGACATATCGATCCGTCCGAACGGAATAAAGGTCAAGGTCGGCGCCTGGGTTGAAGCGCCGGGCGCATGGAGCAAGGGCGCACCCCGCGAGACGCTGATCTTCACGGAGTTCGTCGATCCGACAGGCATCGCGACTTACGTTCATCTGCTTGATCTCAGCAAGGCCGAGGAAGACGAACTGGTGTCGGACTGTTTTGCAGGGCAGTGACTGTTCGGCTCGGCACAGCCTCGCCCTCCAAGGTTTGGGAATTGTACGGCATGGAGGGCGAACCTGAGGTGAGCCGCGTAAGGGCGGAGAGGAGCATGCAGTGAGCAAGAATAAGATGTGTCGATATCGCGTGTTTGCGAGTTGTCTCGTAATCGGCGGAATAGGTGTGTTGTTCTCCGAAGCGAATGCGCAAACGGTTTTGTGCAGCGAAGAACCCCAGGTCCAGACGCAATGCGGCGGCGTGCCCGTCAAGCGTTTCGGTTTCTGCTGGGTTCTTGACGAGTCGCCGACGTTTCTCGACGACGCAACGTTTCAGGTCGGAAACAACGCCCCGCGCGTCAAAGTCCATCCGAAAGCGAGTAACGCGATCGGCAAAAACTATATCGGCGTGACCGCCACCCGCATGCCCCGCTCGACCGCGAATGACTATTTGCCGGCCGAAGCCGTCCATCTGATCGACGGCGACCCGCAAACCTGCTGGCTGAGCCGGGGGCAGGCCCGTCCAAACGCCCAACCGATTTGGATCAGGCTGGATCTTGCGATGGAGCAAAAAATAAACCGCGTGGTTCTGCGCAAACGGCCGCCGTCCGATCAGCCGCGCAGCCGTTTAGGGTGGATGCCGACAAAAGATGCGGTCGAGGTCGGACGCGGCATGCCGAAGACGCTGACCCTCAAGGGCAGTTGCGACGGCGCGAACTGGACCACGCTGTTCGATGGCGCGACCGGCGACACGCCTGAGAAATTCGACTGTGAATTCCGTTTTTCCGCACAGCCTGTCAAACAGATTTGGATCACGGCCGACACCCTGCAAATGGTCGAGAACATCCTATATGCCTTCTCGCTGGCGGAAGTGGAAGTCTACAACGAACGCAACCAGAATGTGGCGCTGATCTCCCGAGGGACGGGCGTCACGGTCAATTCGACCCATCACTCGCCCGGTCAGGAACTGGCGGCCCACCGCTGGTACTGGCCGCTACACTACTGTTCGGGCATGAAATGGGCCCGCGTGGGCTATCACGACGATCCGATCAACTGGCACTGGGTCGAGAAGAAGAAAGGCGTGCTGGAGATCGATCCCGTGACCGACGCGGCCGTGACCGAACTGGCCACAAACGGCGTTCAGATTGTGATGGCGCTCAATTTCGGGAACCGGCTTTATTCCGGCCCGGACGGCAGGAGCATCCCTCAGCTGTGGGAATGGAACTACGATATGCCCAAACCGCCGGCCACGCCGGAAGCGCTGGCCGCCTGGGGCCGCTATGTGGCGTTCATGGTTAAACATTTTGCTGGCAGAGTCCACCACTTCGAAGTCTGGAACGAATGGAACATCTCGTGCTACTGGGGCGATAAGCCCAACCTCGAACATTTTCTTGCCGTTTCGCGTGTCGCGATACCGATCATCCGGAAATACGCGCCCGACGCGAAGGTCATGATGGGTTCGATCGCCGGATTCCCCCACGGAATCAGCCAATGGTCTCCCGATGAGCGGATCCGGAAAGAGAAAAGCACGATGTACCTGCAGGCCATGCGCTCGCTCGCCGGAGAAGTCGACGAGATCGGCTGGCATCCGTTCTACAACCGCAATCCCGATCAGTTGCTCGGATATACGCAGGATGTGCGCGCTTTTCAAACGTGGCTGCGCGGGGTCGGCTTCAAGGGACACTGCATGGCGACCGAGTGGAATTTCGGCGCGCTCTATCCGTTTGTCGACGCGCAGGATGTGCGAAACGTCTGGTGCGGTCCCTTCAACTGTTCGGAAATGGAGAAGGCGAAATATGTGGCGCAGGCGTTCACGCGCCATGCGGGACTGGGAATCGAGTCCTTCTTCTGCGAATTGTATTTCTCGCACTTCGGCACCGTCGACCTGAGTCTGATGCGGTCGACGTTCCAAGCCGACCCCATCTCGCCGCTTCAACCGCAGGCCGCCTATTATGTCACGCGCAACCTCGCGACCATGACGGACGGCATGGAACCAGAGGAGTTCAAATGCACGGTCTCCCCCCCCGCCCAAGCATCTGGAGGCATTCACGTTCTCTG
>CAZTDL010000568.1:0-3373 GCA_964612775.1 uncultured Lentisphaeraceae bacterium | reverse complement strand
GCCAGACGGTGACGTTCCCCACGTCGGGCGTCTATCGGCTTTCGTTTAAGATGGCCACACGATTGGGGTATGCAAGCCATACATTCAACGTATCGATTAATTCAAGTCTTATTACGCCGCTGACAAGTTCTGACATCGGATTCCATTGCGTTGACGTATTACTGCCCACTGTGACGAATGCTGTCGGCCTGTCGGCCGAACTGGCCTTCGAGGGTCAGGGAGGAACAGCGGGCACACTGTTCGATGACGTTCAAATCAAGCGTATCAGCGGTATCGGGCAGCCCGACGCCGTTGTGAACGGCGGTTTCGAAGAGGGTGACACAGGGTGGACGGTCACGCAGCGTTCCGGATCCGTGTTGGGAGGATCGTCTGAAGGCTGGCAGGAGGCCGCGCCCTACGGAAGCTGTTTGGGTTATATGATCACCAACAATGTGCTGAAACAGGCGGTGACATTCGCCGACGGTGAAAGCTATGCCGTTCGGTTTGTCACCAAATCGCGTAGCGCATCGATAGAACCTTTCCCCTTGTATCATGCTTTTGATGTCTGTTTCAACGGCGTTTGCGTCGGAAGCGTTTTTAACGCCAACGGCAATACCGTGCGGACGTACGCCTTTCCCTTGCCGTCGGTCGCGGCGGGTGAACCGCATGAATTGGAATTTCGCGGCCGGTATGCCAGTCCGGCCACCGTGTCGTTCCTCGACGCCGTTGAAATTGTGCCGCAGACGGCCGTGTCTTATGAAAGTCTGATAAACCGTTTCCCTGAACACCTTGTTCTAAACGTGGCGCAAGGAGCCAAGCTGGTGTTGGATTACGAGGGTATGGTAAAGGTTGAAACAGTCCTGTATAACGGGTATATCGTCAGCGGCGCGATCAACGAAACCACGCATCCGGAATTCGTTTTCGGCGAAGGGAGCCTTTTTTCAGCGGCGAAAGGCACGTTGATCAATCTGCAATAATAGCGCGGGAGAAGAGGGAAGGACGAGCATCTATTCGTCTTTCGTGACCTTGGCGCAGGAAGATTTGCACGTCCGCGGGCAAGCAGACGCTTGTCCCTCCCGTGTTGACTCGCAGACGGACGGATCTATGGGGGAACAATGAACAAAGAGCCGTTTAAACAAAGTTCGGGACAACGGGGGAGTTTTTTTGCGGGCTGCGCATTGGCGGCTGTCTGCGGGTGTGTCGCACCGCGTCCGGCGCCGACGTTCTATGCGCCGTTCGACGGTTCGGCGACGGCGGCCGTCGCCGGGGGACAGGCCGAGCCGATGAAGGCGGAGCAGCTTCGGTTTGAGACGGGATTGAAAGGCCAAGCTGTGCGGGTGGATTCGCAGGCGCATTCGCGGCTGGCCTATGCGTTCGATAAGAATATATCGTCGCGCCAAGGCACTGTCTCGTTCTGGTTCAAACCCGATTGGAACGGCGGCGCGGCGCGCAGCCATTATCTCTTTGCGTTCGATGAGCCGTGGGGCGCCGCGCGGCGCGGAACCGGCGCGGTTTACCTGTGGGATTATGCGGGACACCTGCGGGCGGACCGCTCCGATCGGGAGGACGCTTACAGCACGGCGGGTTCACTTTTTGCCTCTAATGTGTGGTGCCACGTGGCGTATGTGTGGGACGAGAAGGGCTCGACGCTGTATCTCGACGGCCGCGCCGTTCGCGGCGCAGCGAAAGGCGGACCGGGCGGCACGGCCGCTCCGCTCATCGATTGGACGAAGACGTTTGCCGCTTTCTTTGTCGGCGGCTGCCGCGAAGGTTGGGCGGCCGATGGACTGATCGACGAGTTCCGGATTTATTCCGAACCGTTGACGGACGCCGGGATCGACGCGCTCCGCGCGGAATTCGCCGCGCTGGACGTGTGCGCCGCGCCTTTCTATTTCTTGACCGGCGCCGCGACCCGCATCACGGCGACGGTTTCAAACCGGTCGGATCGGACGCGCCGCGTGACGTGGACTGCGGGTTCGCGAAGCGGGACGCTGTCGGTTCCGGCGCACGGAGCGGCGGAGGTCGCGCTTGCCTCAGATGCGCTGCCCGCCGGCCGCACGACGGTTCGCGCGTCGGCGTCCGGAACGTTTCCGGCCGAGGCGTCCATTTGGGGTCTGCGCCGCGACAACCCCTTTGCGATGCCTGCCGGCCTGCGTCTGCCGATGCGCCCGGTGGAACGGTTGACACTGGACAAACTGCCGCCTGCGGAGCGATTCGTCACAACGGGCGACCACACCTTCGGCGCGCTGGACGGCCGGAAATATCTCGCGACGTCCGACAAACGCGGAAGCCGTTTCGGCCTCCGCTTCCGTCTGCCGGACAACGCGCCGTTGTACTGCTTCGAATGGGACTATCCCGATGACGCCTATCGTATCGCCGATATCATCGTTCAGCCGCTGAACGCGAGTTCGGCCAGTCACACGCACCACAGCGAAAGCGACATCCACGACTATCAGTTGCAGGTGGGCTATCTGACCGGCGACGAGTATCCGAATCAAAACCGGATGCTGACGTCCCGCTGTCTCTATTGGGCGAATCAGCGGGACGTGGCCGTCGTGTTCGCCGCGCTCAAGGACCGCGCCCCCGCAGCGGTCTCCGAGATCCGACTGTACGCGGTCGACGGCGGGCTGCCGGATGCGGGCGTTCAGACACCTCAACCCGTCGGCGGCTGGCACCGCTCGATGGCGCTGTACTACGAGGATCCCGCCATCGCGTACGATTTCGCCACGGGAAGCCTGATGCCGGACTTCGAGAAACTCGTCGACCGCACGGCGGCCTACATGCGGTACACGGGGCAGGACCTCTTCGTCTATCCCGGCGTCTGGTACGACGGACTGATCGGCTCCGGTTACGATCCGCGTCCGAAAACGCCCCACGCCGAGCGTTTTCTCGAAGGCTGGATGACGAAGTTCGACGCGCAGGGATTAGGCGTCATGCCGTCCTTCAACATTTTCAACGTCCCCGCGCTGCGCGGACTCCGCACCGAGACCAGCGTGACCAACGGTTCGCTGTACGCGACCTGTGCGATGGTGTTGGATACCGGTGCCGTCTCTTACAAGACTTCGCACGGCCGCGCGCCCGACGTCAACATTCTGCATCCCGACGCGCAGGCCGCGATATTGGCCGATGTAGACGCGCTGATCGCTTTGGGGAAAGATCATCCCTCGTTTAAAGGGCTCGATTTTCGTCTCTCCGAGCACTGCTGTCTCTGGTTCGGCAACCTCTACGCGGGATACAACGACTACATGATCGACGCGTTCACAAAAGCGACCGGCATCCGCGTGCCCGTGAATCGCGCCGATCCGCTGCGCGGCAAAGCGTATGCCGCGTGGCTCATGACGAACGCGCGCGAGGAATGGGTGACGTGGCGCTGCCGCGAAGTCGCGCGCTTCTA
>CAZTDL010000567.1:0-3387 GCA_964612775.1 uncultured Lentisphaeraceae bacterium | reverse complement strand
GAGCCTCAACGCCCTGTTTCTCCAGATAACCGCGAATCGACGCCCGCAAACTTTCGGCGCGGGCCGCCGTCCACACGCTTTCCGGGATGATCGAGGCCACCGTCACCAGACTCCGGTTCCGCGAAATCGCGTCCGCCATCTCGATCAGATGCCAGCGCCGGGTGGGCGCGCCCGCAAGCACAGCAGGTTCGGACGCCAATTCCGTTCCCCCCCGGTCTGCAGCGAGAGCCTCCGAACAACCTCGCGCGCGCCGAACATTAGCAAGCCGACCCGCATATCGCCCCAGCGGGCACGCAAAGCGCGGCGCTTCATGACCCAATACACCGCCGCCACAAACGCCATCGCAATAAACGTGGCACCGGCGCTGATCATGAACATCATCTTGAGGCAGACGGCAAAGCCGATTAGCGACAACACGGCGGGCACCCGAAAGACGGGACGCCACGACGGATTCGACATCAGCTCCTCCAATCCGGCCGAAAGATTGAGCAGGCCATAGGCCGTCAGATAAAACATGGTCAGCACCGGCGCGATCAGGTTGATATCGCCGAGCAGCAAACCGATCCCGCCGATGGCCCACGCGATGCCGGTGGCCAAGCGGGGATCATGCCCTCGCCCATACCCGCGTCCGAGGATCTGAGGCAACACGCCATCGCGGGCCAACGCCTGCAGCGTGCGGGGCGCGGCCAGCAGACATCCGACCGCGCTCGAAAGAGAGGCGGCCCATATCCCCAGCAGAATCAACGAGCCCCACCGTGCGGTTTTCTGCACGATCATGGTATCCGTCAAAAGGATCGCCCGATCAGGCACCATTCGGCTGAGAAAAATGGGGATCGACAGATAGATCGCATAGCCCGTCACCACGGCGGCGATGGTTCCCAACGGCAGCGACCGACTGGGATTTTTCAGATCCCCGGACATGCCGACACCCGACAAGATACCCGTTACCGCCGGGAAAAAAACCGCCAGCACGGGCCAGAAGCCGAGCGATGCGGGAACAGCCTCCGGACGAGGCATCACCGACGGATCAGGCGGTTGCCCCATAAAGAAGGAAATCAGCGACACGAGAATGAACGCCATCACCACGTATTGAGTACGCAGCGTCAAATCCGCAGAATAGGTGGTGATCAGCCCCAACACCACCAGCGTCACAAGCCCGACGACCCGCACGTCCAGCGCGGGAACAACCGCCACAACGGCTTCGGCGAAACCGGCCACGTAGAACGCGATACTGACCGCCTGCGCCAGAAAAAGCGGGATGCCGATGGCCCCCCCGGCCTCGACGCCGAGCGAACGCGAGATCATATAATAGGCGCCGCCGCCCTTGACCCGCATATTCGTCGCCAACGCCGAGACGGAAAGACCTGTCAGGAAGGTGACCGAACTGGAAACGGTCACGATCACCAGCGTCAAGGCTAGCCCCACATGCCCCAGCACCCAACCTGTCCGCAAATACATGATCACGCCGAGAATCGTCAAGATACTCGGCGTGAACACACCTTTGAACGTCCCGAACTGATACCCTGAGGCGGACGCATCGCTCATAAGAGCCTCCTCCGTCTTCTAAAATGGCGGGAACGAAACCGTCACGACTGAAACGGGCGGTCCGCCCATGCGGGGAGGCGCGACCGCCAGCCGGCAGCCTTATAATGCTTGTCTGCCTGTCGGCCTCAGCTTTGCAGCGCGTTGATGCACATGGTGCCGACGATGTCATCGGCACTGCAACCGCGCGACAGATCGTTCACCGGTTTGGCCAATCCCTGAAGCACAGGGCCGAGAGCCGTGGCGTCCGCCAGACGCTGGACAAACTTGTAACAGATGTTGCCGGCTTGAATGTCCGGGAAAATCAGCACGTTCGCATCGCCTTGGATCGATCCGCCCTTGTTCTTCGAAGCGCCGACCGAAGGCACGAGAGCGGCATCCGCCTGGATTTCGCCGTCCACAACGGCATCCAGCTTCAACTCTTCAAAGCGTTTCTTGGTCAGTTCGGCCGCGATGCGCACCTTGTCCACCAACTCATGCTTGGCGCTGCCCTTTGTGGAGAAACTGAGAAACGCGACTTTGGGCGTCTTCCCGAGCATCTTCCGATAGGAAACGGCGGTGGCATGTGCGATGTCGACCAACTCTTCGGCCGTGGGGCAGATATTGACCGCGCAATCTGCGAAAAGCAGAGTGGTGTCGCCGGAAACCGTAGGCGCCTTTAGATCCATGATGAAAAACGACGAGGCCATCTTAATGCCTTTGGCGGTACCGACGCAATGGAATGCGCTGCGGAGCATATCGCCGGTCGAGGCGATCAACCCCGCGACGAGACCCTGCGCGAGATCCAACGCGACCATCATGTTGCCGAAATAGAGGCGCTTGCCTTTGACCGTCGCCAGCGCCTCTTCCTCGGTCATGCCCTTGGCCTTGCGTTTCTCGTAGAAGGCCCCCGCCAATTTCGGCAACAGTTCCGAAGTCGTATAATCGATCGCGGCGAGGCCGACCGACGCCAGCGTCACGCCCGCCTGAGTTTCCGCTTCCGCAATCTCGTCGGGCGTGCCCAGCACGATCGGCGTACAGATGCCGAGGCTCTTGGCTTTCACCGCGGCGGTAATAACGCGAGGATCCATACCCTCAGCCAAAACAATGGTTTTGTTCGCCGCTTTCGCGCGGGGAATCATTGAATCAAGAATGCTCATAGTTTAAGATGCTCCTTATTTGTTCACTGTCGCCGTAAGAATCTGAAAGGTCTCACGGGCAATCATCAGCTCTTCATCGGTCGGGATCACGATTGCGGCCACCTTGGACGTGTCGGTGCTGATGATTCCCGCCGTACCCGCGATCGTCTTGTTCTTGGCCTCATCCAGCTTGCAGCCCAGCGCCTCCAGACGCGAAATGATCGCCTTGCGGGCCGGCGAGCTGTTCTCTCCTATGCCGCCCGTGAAAATGATCGCGTCCGCGCCGCCCAACAGCGTGAAGTAGCCGCCGATATAAAACGCGGTGCGATGACCAAACATGTTGATCGCATTCTCGGCCGCCGCCTTGCCCTGCTGCGCCGCATTGATCGTGTCGCGCATATCGCCGTTGCCGATGCCGTTGATGCCCATTAAGCCGCTCTGCTTGTTTAGCACGGTATCGATCTCGTTGGTGCTCATGCCTTTGCGCGCGAGATAAAAGATGATGGCGGGATCGATGTCACCGCACCGGGTGCCCATGATCAGACCGGCGAGAGGCGTCATGCCCATGGAGGTGTCAAGCACTTTACCGCCCCTTATCGCCGCGATGGACGAACCGTTGCCGAGATGACAGGTAATGAGGTTCAGATCCTCGACCGGTTTTTTCAGAAAATCAGCCGCAGCCTGCATCACGAACTTGTGCGAGGTGCCGTGGAAGCCATATTTGCGG
>CAZTDL010000566.1:0-3387 GCA_964612775.1 uncultured Lentisphaeraceae bacterium | reverse complement strand
CCGTTCGCTCGGATTCGGCGCGGGTATGGGTCTTGTGAATGTGAAACGCGTGTCCGACGAATTCGAGATCACCTCGAAAAAGGGGTCCGGCACGACGGTTAAGTCGGTGATCTTCATCGGCAATATGTCGTAGCCGGCGGCGTTTTTCCTGGCGCGTGAGGATGCGTGCGGCCGGTGTGTCTAACGGGATAATCGAGCCAGCGCCCGTTTTTCCGGTTTCTAAATATGAAGGGGGGCTTCTCATGATGAAACGCGTCTTGTTCGGAGTCTGTCTGTGGGGTGTCTGTGCCGTTTTCGCGCAGGAAAAATGGACGTATGAAAAGCCGTCTGTCTGGGCGCGCGATAAGGACGCGATCACGCTGACGCGGCAGGAGTCCGTTTTTGCGGTTACGCACAAGGGCCAAAACGACTGGAGTTTGGGCGGATTCTCTCTGATCGCCGTGAAGCCCTGCGATGTTTTCGAGATCGTTTGCAGAGTCAAAGCCGTTACAGATGCCGACTGGGCGAAAGTCGGGACGGGCGTGATTTTGCGGGATGTGAAGGGGACCGCGTTAGCGTGGAGTTACGGCGGTGCCGAAGTCGCCGCGCCCTGCGGCTGGACGGATCTGAAATCGCGTTTCATTGTTCCGAAAGGGGCTGTGAGCATTGAGCCGCGGCTGACAGGACATCGGCCTGTCTCGGTGTGGATAGAGGGATATGTTGTCACTCGGGCGGGGTCGGTGCTTGATCGGGTCAACACTGCGGTCCCGAAACAAGTGTCGCTTGAGGGAAAAGGACTTGTTTTCAATGTGGACGGCACCTCCGCGCGCGTTTCACTTACCGATACGCGTACCGGACGTGTTTGGTCGCAAGGGAATAAAGAGACCGGTTGGATGATCTTGGATGCGGTGCTGTCCCCCGACAAACGCGGAGTGGCCTTGACGCTGCTGAATCCTGAGACGGCCCGTGAAATCCGCGCTGTTTTTTCGATGGCGCAAGATGTTCCCGAAATGGTTGTCGAGATTTCTGCCGATGGCGCATTGCCCAAACCCCTGGACTTTCCTCTTCCCTTCGCGACGCGTCAGGGAGACCGGTTAATCGTGCCGATGAATGAAGGCATGGGGTATCCGGTTGACGAGGCCCATCAGGGACTGTACCGTCTGATCGCGTATGGCGGGCACGGTCTTTGCATGGGTTTCTTCGGCGTGACGGAAGATGCGACGGGCGCGGGGTGGATGTGCGTTCTTGAGACTTCAGACGATGCGGCTATGAACGCGTTTAGAGGCGCGGACGGTTTGTGGCTGGCCGGTCCGTCGTGGGATGCGCAAAAGGGCCAGATGGCCTATACGCGCAAGGCGCGCTATGTGTTTTTCGACAGGGGCGGTCACGTCGCCATGTGCAAACGCTATCGTGAGCACGCGAAACGGGTCGGTCTGTATAAGCCGTTCACAGAAAAGGTGGCACGCAACCCAAACATCGATCTGCTGATCGGCGCCGCGAACATCTGGCGCATGGGTAAAGGCGCGTCTGATCCCGTCGCGCTAGTCAAGGAAATGCAGTCGCTCGGAATGCGGCGTATCCTCTGGAGCGGAGGTGGATCGGCGGAGCAAATCCAAGCGTTGCGCGGTGTTCCCGACGTGCTGGCGGGACGCTATGACATTTATCAGGATATCATGGATCCCGCGAATCATGAGAAGATTGGCTACAAGCACGGCGATTGGGTGACCGAGGCGTTCCCTCACGATATCAACTGGCGCGGGCCGAACGGCGATTGGCGGCGGGGTTGGCAGGGCAAGGCAAAGGACGGAACGATGATCCCTTGTGCGGTGATCTGCGACTCCAAGGCTGTGCCCTATGCGCGTAAGCGAATCTCAGAAGAGCTGAAGGTTAAACCGTATACGGCGCGCTTCATCGATACGACGGTCGCCTCTCCGTGGTTTGAATGTTACCATCCCGATCATCCGATGACGCGCACGCAGAGCCGCGAGTACAAGATGGAACTGCTGAAGCTGATCGGCGATTCAGGTCTGGTTTGCGGCAGCGAAACGGGGCATGAGGCCTCGGTGCCGTTCTGCGATTACTTCGAGGGTATGCTGAGTGTGGGCCCGTATCGCGTGCCCGATTCGGGACGCAACATGCTGCGGATTTGGGACGAAGTGCCTGAGCGGCTTGCCCACTATCAAGTGGGAGCGGCGTACCGTCTGCCGCTCTGGGAGCTGGTTTATCACGATTGTGTGGTGGCGCAGTGGTACTGGGGCGACTATAACAACAAGCTTCCCAAAGTCTGGCGTAAGCGCGACCTCTTCAACGCGCTTTACGGTACGCCGCCGATGTACGTGTTTGATATCGCGCAGTGGAACGAGAAGAAGACTGAATTCGCCGCGAGCTATAAAGTGGCAGAGCCTGTTTCGCGGGCGACAGGCTATTCCGAGATGACCGATCATCGCATTCTTTCCGCAGACCGTTGTGTGCAGCAGACGGTCTTCGCCAACGGTGTGGTTGTGACCGTCAATTTCGGGGACGCGCCTTATAAGATGTCGGACGGTTCGGAGCTTCCGGCGTTGGACCTGAAGATCACGGGCATTTGAGACGCGGTGCGATAGCGCGAAAAGGAATGCGCGTGAGGAAACCATGCGGTGTGCGTGTTCAGACGGGAGACTCCGCCTGTTCCCGCACGGAGCATGTGCCGCGAACCATGGGCAGGAGGGGACACGATGCGTATCAATCTCTTATTGGGCATTCTGTTTTTCGTCGCGGACGGCGTCTTTGCCGTCCCGGACGCTTCCTTGGTCAAGCGCGTTCTTATTGGCGGCGATGCCGCAACGCTGAAACCCTTGGCTCCCGAACGGGCCCGTCCCTATGGCAAAGGGTTTGTTCGCGAAGGCGATATGTACGTGTGCGACAACGGTTCTGACGGCCGGTTGCAGCGAGGTGTCGTATGGTCGATTGAATTGAATCAGAAGACGGCGGTTCCTTTGATGGCGTCGGCCATGGCCAAAGCGGAAGGTGCGGAAGGTTCGCCCAACCCTGATTTCTCTCTCTATTTGGATTTGGTGTATGCCGATGGGACAGCCTTATGGGGACAATCCGCCGCGTTTGATACGGTGGCTGAAACGGGATGGCATCGGCGTGAGGTTGTTGTGACGCCCGATAAACCCGTGCGCCGCCTGAGTTGCTATCTGCTCTTTCGGAATCATGCGGGCCGGGCACGGTTCAAGGCTCCCTGTTTCGGCGAGATGAAGGCGGACGGTGTATTGCGTTTCGATGGCGCGGTAACGGAGCAGGTGACTTCGCCTGAGCGTGGTTTTTTGCTGCGTGACGTGGCGCGGGAGTCGGGTTTTGTGGCTTTCGACCGTGAGGCGTTGGGGATAAGGCTCGCCGCGAAAGCGCGGGGCGGGGCGGGTGTCA
>CAZTDL010000565.1:0-3400 GCA_964612775.1 uncultured Lentisphaeraceae bacterium | reverse complement strand
ACACCGTCATATGCGGATAAAGCGCATAGTTTTGAAAGACCATGGCGATATCACGGTCTTTGGGCGGTACCGCATTCACGCAGCGCCCTCCGATGCTGATCGTCCCGGACGATATTTCTTCCAGTCCGGCGATCATGCGCAACGTGGTCGATTTGCCGCAACCGGAGGGCCCCACAAGAACCAGAAACTCACCGTTCCTGATCTCCAGACTGAAATGGTCCACCGCAAGGGCTCCGCCGTCGTACCGCTTACACACGTTCTCTAATACAACTTCAGACATTTTGACCTTAAAGCACCATCCGCACGCCCGGCACACGTTTTAACGCCACATCTATTTCCTGCAATTCCGTCTGCATTTGAATCTCAATCGACAGGCTATAGGCGCGATACCGACCCTCCGATGAGGTTCGCGACGGCGTCAAAGGTCCTGTCACCTTATATGCGGCTACGGCCGCGACAAGACACGCTTCATCAAAGCCCTTCGCCTCCGTAATAATCCGAAAATGAAATTGCGCAGGATACACAACTTCCTGAGGAATAGAGGCGGGAGCACGTTCAAATCGATTGGTCTCTTTAAGGCTCATAGCGACACAGTTTAGCGTCTCTTTCCGACGTCAACAAGTCAACAAAACAGGATTGAAGGCCCTTCACACGCCCAATACGGGAACAGCCCCCCCCCTCATCCAAGGCAGCAACACGGGCAGGAAGAAAATCCCGCGCGCTTTGAACACATCATTTCTTTTCCCGTAAAGTGAAAAGCCTTTCCTCTCCAAACGGAACACGAGACCCGCGCACAAGCAATTCCATGCGTACTGACAGCGCGATAGGCGAGACAAACGACGATTCAGACATCGGCTTCAAAAGCGTAAATTCACCGAAATCGGCATCCCCGAGATACGGTATTCCGCTGGAAACAGCCGAGTGGCCGGAACGTGGCAAAGCGAGGAAGCTCAGTTCCCGCCCATCCGTCTTCTCGCATACCGCGAGACCCACGTACCGGTTCATGTCCTCAGATTTGCAGTCCCGCCATGTCGTCTCCTGTGTGTTGCCCACAGAAGCGCGTGCCCGTACCGGCCGCCCAGCCGAAACAACGATCTCCACACCGTCCTCAGCTTCCTGCCAAACGCCATCCGCATTGAGGATCTGAAGAAAATCGAATTCGGCATCAAGATATTTAGGCGGATTAGTCCCGTCGCAAGGCACGTTGCCAACCGCGATCAACGGCACGGACGATGAGTCAGAACAGGTCCCCTTCGTGCGTATGCCAAGTCTTTTTCCGCTCGTCACCGCATCCCGATACGCTCGCGCACCTTCATTGAACGCCGCCCGCCAATAACCTCCGGCATGCGCATCGCGATCAAACTCAAACCACGCCGAAGGAGAAACCTTGTCGCGGGGCGTCTTCAATAGCGGCCCGTAGCGGCGAATAAGCAGAGCCGCAGGCCGTTCCGTTTGATCAGGGCCGACAATCCCGAAGTCGCTCATCTCCCCTACGCGGTATCCTCCGACCCACCACCACGGCGCGGTCCCATCGGCGCCGGCCTCAAGCGCGACACGATAGAACCGCTCGGAATAGTGTCCCTGTTTCAAAATTGCGTCCGGGTTCGGTGCCATGTTAGCCCCGTCCCACACGCTCTTACCAAATTCAGACCAGACGATCGGCTTACCCCCCGTCGTAAAATCCACATAGCGTGTGATGAAACCAATCGCGCCTTCATCCTCGTCTGTGTCGCGGATCGAATATCCCTCGGGGCAGATGAAGTCGATATGTTTAACCGGTCCGCTCAACGCAAAGTCATACGGCAAGGTGTTGCCCTGGCGAAAACTGATCAGGTGGCGAGCATCCAACTCGCGTAGACGGCGATAGGCCTTACCCCAATAACGACTGGTCAGATTGTCCATAAAGCGGCGATAGGCGGCCATCATCACGCGCCACGCGCCGTCTTCTCTGAAGCAGGTGTCAGACGGAGAAATCACCCGACCGGCATTGTCTCTGCGCGCCTTCACGCCCCAGTCCTTCTCCGCACGTTCAATGGATCCGTAACGCTCGTTGATCCACTCGCGCCATTCGCCATCCCATTTCGCGCGTGCCGCCGTATCTTTAAACACGTGATTTCCGGGCTCCCATATCGTGTCATAGGCAAAGACCGTCGCATGGCCAGGTAATCGCGCAGTTTCAAGGTATGCCTTCAACTCCGGATCGTTGAACGCCAATGGCGACGCCTGTCCCATATAGAGGTTTGCGTGGATATCATATTTTCCGCAGAGACGGAGAAAGTCCAGCAGGTTTCGGTATTCTCTCAGCGGTGGCGTCTGGATGCTCACCATATTGATGCCCATATCGTGAAGATGGAGCAGATCGCGCTCAATCAAGGCGGGCGCATAATAGGCGTCCCGCAAAAAACCAGCACGATAATCGCGCGAGTCCATGCCCGACACATAGAGCGGCCAGAAATTGATTCCCACCGGATACCATTTTTCACCTCGCAGCCAAAAGTCACCGTCGTTTACCGTAATAAAGGCGTTCGTGGGCGCAGGCACGGGATCGAGCACCGCAAACCCGTGGCGAATTTCATCGTTCGTCTCTCCGGAAAGACGCGCGGAAAAAAGAAATTCTCCCGGTTCTTTCGGGCCTTTCCACACGAAATTGACATCCGATAATCCGTTCGAAAAAGCACGCTTAACCGTCTCGCTCCACACCACCTGACTCCCTTTCACGATTTGAAACGCGACTTCGAGTTCCTCCGTTTTTCCGCAAAAAACGCGGACGCCTGCGCCAAGCCGGATTTCCTCCCCCGGCCAATAGGCGAATTGTTCTGTACCCGCCTCCTCAAAAACCGCGCCCCGAGTGATTCGTTCCGCGACATCAGCGATACGCCCGGCGACCTCCGGCGACGACCAAACATTAGGATCCGTATAACCGAAGCCGGCTATCACGTTGCCTTCGAGCGGAAAACGTTTGTTCAACAAAAGCCATTCGCATACGCCGTAAGCCTTCGTCGCGGGATCAACAGCCTCCATGAGCGGCAAAAAACGCCATGGACCATTCCGTCTAAACCCCTCCCCCATAGGGCGAGGAATCGCGCACACCGTTCTTCCGTACACGCCCGTCGATTGATTTTTCAGAAAAGCGGTCCCCAGCGTGAACACTTTAAAACGAGGATAAACGGTTTCGAGACTTTCTGACATGTCGGGCGTTTGGATACCTGCTGCAAGCAAGGGGTCACGAGCGGTCCCCACTTCCGAAAGCCAAACCGTATGCGCTCCCGGACCGACCGCAGAGGTATGGGATGCCGAAAGACCGAAACAAACGCGCACAGCCTGAGTTGGGTTCAAGTGATCTCCCGCATGCCCCCGCTTACGGTTCGATGAATCCTTCCAGTGACGAAAGTCTTCCAAG
>CAZTDL010000564.1:0-3402 GCA_964612775.1 uncultured Lentisphaeraceae bacterium | reverse complement strand
GGCCGGACAGGCCCTGATTCAAGAATGGGTACACTTCATCCGTCAACCCGCGGTTCGGCCCCACGCGATCTTTTTGAGCGATTACAACATGCTGATGAGCGAGCATATGGTACAAGGGGTCGACGTCTGGATCAACACGCCCCGACGGCCTTGGGAGGCGTGCGGGACCAGCGGCATGAAGGTTCTCGTCAACGGAGGACTCAACCTTTCGGAATTGGACGGTTGGTGGGCAGAAGCCTATACCCCGGAGGTGGGCTGGGCGCTGGGCGACGGGCAAGAACACGGCGACGATCCGGCCTGGGACGCGGCCGAAGCTGACCAGCTGTACGGCTTGCTTGAGCGGGAAGTGATTCCGGAGTTTTATGACCGCGACGAACAGGGCGTTCCCCATGCCTGGGTGGACCGGATGAGGGAAAGCATGGCGCGGCTGACGCCTCGCTTCTCCGCCGACCGTGCGGTGCGCGAATATACCGAACAGCACTATCTCCCGGCCGCGGCTGCCTACCATTCTCGACAAGCCAACAACTGCACACTCGGTAAGCATATCGCCGATTGGCGACACGGACTGCAAACCGCATGGGCCGCGCTGCATTTCGGGGAAGTAAACATGACGACTCGGGACGGACAGCACGTCTATGAAGTCGAGGTCTTTCTCTGCGACCTCGACCCCGCAGCGGTTCTGGTTGAACTTTACGCAAACGGTGTGAGGGACGGCGCCCCCGTGCGGCAGAAGATGAAGCGTATCCACCCGTTGGCCGACGCCTCGGGTTGCTATGTGTATACGGCAACCGTGTCCGCTGACCGGCCGCCGACAGACTATACGGCACGCCTGATCCCGAAATACGACGGTGTTGCGGTTCCGCTCGAAGAAGCGCACATCCTGTGGCAACGATAAGGAACGGCAAATCTTGGCTACCTGTTGCGCGGCCTTCTGTCCTTATGCCGATACCCTGCGGTCGCGGATACTCGGAACGTCATTTTTGAAGCCTATTCAGTTGCACCTTCTTCGCTCTCGTCAAAGGCGGAAAATGCGTTCACGCCTCAATGCGTTGAATACGGCCGAAGCCGTCGCGTTGCACCGTACGGGCGTACCGCACGGCGGGATTGCCGAAGAGCATGACGTAGTAGTTGCTGTCGGGTGCGATGCCCGCCGCCTCTTTCAACGCGGGCACGGCCTCCATCGCCCACTTCGCCAGTCCGCACCAAACGGTACCCAAGCCCGCACACCGCGCCATCAACTCAAAGTACGCCAAAGTCAGGGCGACATCCTCCTGAGGACAGGCCGCATCAGGGCCAGCAGAGACCACGAGCAAATGCGGCGCACCGCGAAAAACCGTATCCGTTCCCCGCTCCCTCCAAGCGGATGACACATCCTGCAAAAAGCTCATGTCACGTTCCGAAAGAGCACCGGCAGAAACAGCATCGGCGATCAGACCATAGGCCTTGCCGCGAAACCTCCGCATCGTTTCCCGGTCGTCGATCACGAAGAAGGTCAACGCCATCCTGTTCACGCCTGTGGGAACGTTGCCGAGGGTCTCCAGCAGCCGCAGAAGCAACGCGGGATCCACGTTCTCGTCGCGGTATTGACGCACGCTGCGCCGACCGCGGACGAGATTAAACATTTTGTCGAGAGACGGGAACGAGTCCGCGTTGAGCGGCATGCTGCTGGCGGGATCAAGACCGAAAATCGAAATCGCCGCCTCAGGACAAACCGCCAGACAGTGCTGGCAGCGTATACAGTTTGCCTCGTCCTCGGGCCAAATGAACGGGATATCACCGTCTTTCAGGGTTATTATTTCCGCCACACAGTCAATCGCACACAGGCCGCAACGCGTGCATTTGGTCTCGTCCGCAACAAACCGAATCATCGACGTCCTCCTCTGTGAAAAACGTTCCGCGCCTCAACCAAAACAGACACGTCAACCGTTTATCTCGCCCAAATATCCCAAAACCATGCGGCCGTGTCGAGGCTGTCGTCGTGGCCGTCGGCACGAAGTCGGCGTTGCCTGTTCACGCATCGGCCATACGCACAGAAAAAAATCGCCGGCGAAAGGCGCGCGAAGGGGCAGAGAACACCCAAACCCCGCCCGTTTTCTTGTTTCCAAGGCGAAGCGTAACGCGCTATAGTGACTCTGAAATCGCGACTGTCAAGAACCCGCCCCGCGGATTCCCGAACACGGATGAGACCGGGGTCTCATTCAACGCCGCGTCACACGAAAAACGCCTTGGCCGCGAAAACCAAAGAGAAATGAGAACAGTTGAGTTTGCTGTTAGTCAATTTGCGCATTCCCGTTGAAAAAGACGGACGGGCTGAATATTTAAGCGCCGCCTCCAAGAAACTGAACGTTCGCGAGACAGACCTGCAGCTGTTCAAAATACTGAGCAAACGGCTTGATATCAGGGATCACACGCAGTTCTATTACGACATATCGCTCGCGGTTCAAACGGCCGACCGCGTTAACGACAGAGAAAACGTCCCTGAATACGTCGAAAAAACAGCGGCTGTACGGAAAAAAAAGACCAGCGCGACGAAGCCCGTTGTCATCGGGTTCGGTCCTGCGGGCATGTTCGCGGCGCTTGAGCTTATTGCCTACGGGCTCAAACCGGTCATCTTCGAACGGGGCAAAAGACTGGAAGAACGAGCCCTAGATGTTCAAAGATTCATGAAGGAAAGGATTCTCGACCCTGAATCGAATATTCAGTTTGGCGAAGGGGGGGCCGGTTCTTATTCGGACGGGAAACTGTTTTCGAGAAAAATCAACACCGCTTACAACAACAAGGTGCTCGACACGCTGATTCAATTCGGCGCGCCAGAGGAAATCGGGTACATCGGCAAGCCGCACCTGGGAACGGATGTGCTGTGCGGAATCGTACGCAACATCAGGAACCACATCCTCTCGCAGGGCGGCGAGATCCACTACAGCGCCAAATTAACGGATATCCTGTTGTCTAAACGTTCCGCCGTTGGCGTCATCATAAACGGAGAGAAGGAATATCCCTGTTCCAGTCTCTATCTGGCGGTGGGACATTCCAGCCGCGATACCTTTGCGATGCTTCACGATAAAGGCCTACGTCTTGAACAAAAGCCGATCTCTGTCGGTGTGAGAATCGAGCACCCGGTGGAGATCATCAATCAAATGCGCTATGGCGATAAATACAAAGGCTTCTCCGGCCTCGGCGCCGCCACGTATTCTCTTAATCACACCGACAGAAAGCAGGGCCGGGGCGTCTATACCTTCTGCATGTGCCCGGGAGGCGAAGTGCTGAACGCTTCCTCCGAACCGGGTCTGCTGGTCGTCAACGGCATGAGCTACTCTCGCCGGGCATCGAAATACTCAAATGCGGCCATCATCGTAACGTGCAAAACCGACGATTATCGCTCAACGGATCCCCTAGCCGGAA
>CAZTDL010000563.1:0-3410 GCA_964612775.1 uncultured Lentisphaeraceae bacterium | reverse complement strand
TGGACGAGTACACGGTGGAGGAGTGGGAGCGGACCTTCCGCGTCAACGTCACGGCGGCTTTTGTGGCGAGTCAAGAGCATGTTCGCCGGTTACGCGCACGGCTTGCGGCGGGGAGGATCGTCAACGTCGTTTCGCAGTCTGCTTTTCTCGGCTCGACGTCGGGCCATCTGCCTTATGACGCCAGCAAGGGGGCGTTGGTCTCCATGACACACGCCATCGCGCGGGAGGTTGCGGCGGAGGGCATCACCGTGAACGCAGTCGCGCCGGGCATGGTGATGACGGAGATGGTCGCCAAAGTGTGGGAGGCTAAGAAGGACCATTATCTCGCGCGGATTCCGCTTAAACGTATCGCGCGGCCGGAGGAGATCGCGAACGCGGTTGTCTTTCTCGCTTCGGATACGGCGAGTTACATCACCGGCGCGACCGTCGATCTTTCCGGCGGTCTGCTGATGCGCTGACGCGCCTCTATTAGGACAAACGCGGCAACACGCAGGTTGCGTCCAGGCCGGGCAGGGGAACGACGCTGACGCGGCAGGCGTAAGCTTCTTCGAGGAGTTTGGCGCGTAACACGTCGGACGGCGGCCCGTCCGCGATTTTTCGGCCTTCGCTGAGGAGAATGATACGCGGGAAGAACTGACTTGCAAGCGTGAGATCATGGACGACCATCAGGATCGTCGTTTGGCGTTCGTTGTTCAGCCGGATCAGGAGTTGCATCAATTCGGCGCGGTGGCGTAAGTCCAAGTGTGAGGTGGGCTCGTCGAGCAAAATGATTTCCGGGCGGTTGGCGAGCGCCATGGCCAGAGCTAGCCGCTGCCGTTCGCCGCCGCTCATCTCAGGCAGAGGACGCAATCTCAGATGCCACGTTTTCGTTAAGGACATGGCCTCGCACACGGCTTCGAGGTCCGCCGTGGCCGGACCTCCAAAGCGCGGCAGCGAGGCGGTTCGTCCCAACAGCACAAACTCATGGGCGGTAAAAGGAATGTCGCTCGCGATATCCTGCGGCACGACGGCTAAACGTTTCGCGCGGACGCGTGGGCTGAGCTTGGCGATATCGGTGCCGGTCACCTGAATGGACCCGTGCGCGGGAAGTTGCCCGGTGATGACCCGCAACAGCGAGGACTTGCCGGCACCGTTGGGCCCGACCAACGCCACGCGTTCGCCGCGCGCGATGCGGAAAGAGACATCCGTCAAAACCGTTTCGGTCTTGTAGGCTGCGGTGATGTGGCTAAGCGTGATCATGTGAGAGGCGTCCTTCCTTTGCGTGCCAGCAGGTAAAGGAAGAAAGGGCCGCCCGAGAGTGCCGTAATCACGCCGACCGGAATTTCATGCGGGGCGCAAAGCGTTCTTGCGAGCGTGTCGCAGATGACCAGAAAGGTTCCGCCGCAGAGAGCGGCGCAGGGAATGAGCGCGCGGTGGTTTACCCCGATCAGACGCCGCAGCGCATGCGGCACGATCAGTCCGACAAAACCGATGATGCCTGATATCGCGACTGCGGCGGCTGCCGCGAGCGTGGCGGCAGCAAGAATGCAAGGTATTGCGATGCGCGTGTGGACACCAAGATTATGTGCGGCTTCGTGCCCGAGGAGGAGGGCGTTCAATGTCCGTGATTCAAAACACAGCGCGCCGATCGCCGCGATCACGAGTAACGTCACGCACAGAAGCATCGGCCATGATGTGACTTGAAGGTTTCCCAGCAGCCACCAGGTGATACTGTGGACCGCCTGCGACCTGGCGAACGAGAGCAGGAGCATGTGCAGGCTGGACAGCATGGACCCCGCTACGACGCCGGTGAGAATAAGCGTGTTGGGCGAATAACCGCCGGCCCGGCCGGCAAGCAGGCAGACGAGCATCAGCGTGAGTGCGGCGGTGATAAAGGAACCCAATGGCAACGCCAGCGGCGTGACGGCGGAAAGCCCCGTCGCAATGACGAACGCGGCCCCGAGCGATCCTCCGCTGCTGACGCCCAGCACGTAAGGCTCCGCGAGCGCGTTACGCAAGACGGCTTGCAAGGCGCAGCCGGAACACGAGAGGGCCGCACCCACGATAAACCCCGTCAGCAACCGGCTGAGTCGCAGTTCCATCAGCGCGTGTCCTGTGGCGGTCGAGGTGTCGGGCAAGCCGAAACCCGACGGGCCGATGAGCAGGCAGAGCGCCAGCAGGAACGGAAGCGGGATCAGCCAGAATAATTTGTGCGATGAAAAAAACATGGTTGCTAGTTTGATGAGGCGTGTCCGGAGGCGTCGAGCGACAGGACCTCTTTGAGTTGCGCTAAGCCTTCCAGCACGCGTGGCCCGGGACGGCTGACGGTATTGAGGTCGGGAACCGTATAGACGCGGTGGTCAAGAACCGCGTTCAAGGCTTTCCATCCTGTTTGCCTTTCGAAGAGTGATCGGGGCGGACGTCCGGAGGTGTCGAAGATGCAGAGGATCATGTCGGGGTTCTGCTCGAGCACCCATTCCAGCGAGACGTGGTAATAATCGGCCTCTGAACATCGTCCGATATTGATGCCGCCTGCGAGTTCGAGCAGCTCGGAGATAAACGCGTTGCGCCCTGATGTGATTGGCGTGTCCGGCGCAAAGAGCAAAAGCACGCGGGGCCGATTGGTAACGGCCGCCGCGTGCGCCCGCGCTTCGCCGACGCCTCTCCGGACGGCCGCCGCCAGCGACTCCGCTTGCGACGCATGCCCGGTCAGTTTGCCTAGCTGACACAGCGCCCCGGGAATTTCTTCGAGACGCGTGCAGGGCACATGCACGACCGGGATCTTTAGGACATCGAGCCGTCGTTTAATATCGGGATCGCCGAGAACGGTTTCAAGCACATGCGTCGGGCGGGCCGCCAGCAGCGGTTCGAGCCACGGCGTAGCGAATCCGCCGGTGACGGGGATCTTTCGTACGGCCGCAGGCGGATAGTCGCAGGTTTCGGTGCGTCCAACGAGCAGATCCCCCGCGCCGATCGCGCAAACGCATTCCGTGATGTTGGGTGCGGTTGAGACGAGACGGAGACGCGAAACTTCCGGCAGAGGCGTTTCACGGGCGCAACCGGCGAGAAACAACAGCACAACACAGACGGAGACGCCTTTTCGGGGTGTCTGAGGACGGTTCCGAACACCGTCCATGCCTTTGTTGGATGTTTTCAAATGCACGGGTTAAAACGTGTAAGACGCGCCGAGCTTCCAGAAGCGTCCCTGTGAGGGATAATAGTAGGCGTAGCCGCTTGCGTATCCCGCATAATCACAGTACTCTCGGCCAAACAGGTTGTCGACGCCCAAAGTGACGCGCAGACCTTTCAGGAAGGAAGGCTCATAACGGACGCCGCAATCAAAGAGCGGGCAGGCCTTGAGTTCGTCCGCTTGGTTGTTGAAATCGCTGCCGAGATACTGTTTTGTGACATAGCGGAAGCCGCCCATCACG
>CAZTDL010000562.1:0-3415 GCA_964612775.1 uncultured Lentisphaeraceae bacterium | reverse complement strand
AGATCCGCGATAAAGGTGTCTTCGGTTTCTCCCGAGCGGTGCGAAACAACGGCCGCGTATCCCGCCGCGTGTGTCATGCGTATGGCGTCGAGCGTCTCGGTCAGCGTGCCGATCTGGTTCAATTTAATGAGCACGGCGTTGGCGGCGTGCTCCGTAATGCCGCGTTGGATATACTGCACGTTCGTGACAAAAAGATCGTCGCCCACAAGCTGACAGGCTTTTCCCAGACGCTGTGTGAGCCGCCCCCAGCCTGTCCAGTCTGCTTCAGACATGCCGTCTTCAATGGAGTCGATGGGATATTTCCCGACAAGATCAGCAAGATAGTCGATCTGGGCGTCGCTGTGGCGTTGCGCCGGCGCCTGTGTGGCGCCTCGGGCTGGCGTTTCGAAACGGCCGTAGTCGTAGATGCCGTCTTTGAAAAACTCTGAGGCGGCGCAATCCAGCGCCAGCGACACTTCGCCTCCTTGGTCAGCCCGCCCCGGCTTGTAACCGGCGGTCGCGATGGCTTGCAGGATGGTCTCAATGGCGTCTTCGGCGTTGGCGAAAGCCGGGGCGAAGCCTCCTTCGTCTCCGACCGCCGTAGAGAGGTGCCGTTTCTTGAGCAGCCCGCGCAGCGCATGAAAAATCTCGGCTCCCGCGCGCAGCGCTTCTTGGAAACAGGGACGTCCATGCGGACGGATCATGAATTCCTGAAAGGCGATGGGGGCGTCGGAATGCGCGCCGCCATTGATGATGTTCATCATCGGCACCGGTAATACCGCCGCGTTTTCGCCGCCGAGATACCGATAAAGCGGCTGGTTTGCCGCGCGGGCCGCCGCCCGCGCGTTGGCGAGCGAAACAGCCAACAGCGCATTCGCCCCCAGCCTTGACTTTGTCGGGGTGCCGTCCAGTTCGATCAGGCGATGGTCGAGAGCGGCTTGATCCGATGCGTCCATGCCGATGACCGACTTGGATATCTCTTGCCGGATGTTGGCGACGGCGCGGGTCACGCCTTTGCCGCTGTATCGTTTCGGATCGTCATCGCGTAGTTCGAGCGCCTCGTTTTCGCCGGTGGAGGCTCCCGAGGGTACGGACGCGCGCGCCGAAGCGCCGTTTTCGAGGTGGATTTCGGCTTCAACCGTGGGGGTGCCGCGCGAATCAAGAATCTCGCGCGCCAAAAGAGTGGCGATGCTTGTTTTCATAGTGTCCTCCGTTTCGTGTTTTACTTTCGTCAATGCTCGAGTCGGGCTATTCCAATCCGCGATCCGCGAGTTCATCCTCATCCAATCCGAGATAGTGCCCGATCTCATGCAACAGAGTGATTCGGACCTCTTGGCGAAAACGCGAGGGATCATCTTCGGCCTCATCGCGCAGGTTCTCGACAAAAAGCCGAATGGCCGGCGGCGTGGGATCAGAGGCCTCCCATTCCTCGCCGAACGAGGGCCCTGTAAAAAGTCCCAGCAAGGCTTCGCGGTCCCCCTCTTGCAACGTTTCATCCGGAGAGGGTTTTGAGTCGAGCGTGATGATCAGGCCTGTCAGCTTTTCCCGCAACACGGGGGGAAGAGAGGCTTGCACCTCGCAAGCCGCCTCGTCGGCCCAGCCATACCATGTGTCGAGCCCCTTTGGCGCTTCCCTGTTCCGCATCCTGTTTTTCCGTAATACGACCTGTCCAAAAGATGTCGCCATTTTATCAGAGGAATAGGGATAAAGCAAGAATCGGGGCGCGGGGGTTGCTACCGTAGCAAGAAGCGGTGTATGATATGCGGGTGCCGAGTATGTATATTGAAGGGAATGGACGGAAGGGGCGTGAGGAGCATTGTCATCGGAGGGATCTTGGCTGCGTCGATTGCGCTCGCCGCGGAGGAGCCGCAGGCTCATGCGACCGAGGCGGATGTCGATCTGTCCGTCGAGCGCGGTTTGGCGTGGATCGCGCGCGGACAGCGTCCGGACGGAACGTTCGGCAATGGCCAGGCTCAGACGACGTCGGGCATTTGGGCGCTGTGCGGCATGGCGTTTCTGGCGCGGGGACATGTTCCCGGAACTGAACCGTACGGACCGGCGGTGGAAAAAATTATCGCGAAGCTGGCCGAGGTTCAGCGGGCGGATGGCTACCTCGGCGGCAATGACGGCAAAATGTATTCGCATTGCATCGCCACGCTGTTTCTCTCCGAGGTGTCGGGGATGGTCCGTCCCGAATTGCAGACGAAGATCGATCAGGTCTTGCCGCGGGCTTTGAAAATCATTTTGGACGCTCAGAAGATCGAGAAGGATAAACATCATCAGGGCGGTTGGCGGTATCAGCCTGATTCGCGAGACAGTGATTTGTCGTGTAGCGGATGGGCGCTGATGGCCTTGCGTTCGGCACGTTTAAACGGTGTGCCGATCCCGCCGGAAGCGATCCGGAACGCGGTGGAGTATGTGCTGCGCCGCCACGATGAGAAGCAGGGCTGTTTCGGTTATTCCGATCAGTCTTCGCATGCCGTCACGCTGACGGGCGCGGGCATCTTGTGTCTGTCGCTCTGCGGCGAACACGGTAATCCTGCGGTGGGACGCGCGGCGCGATATCTGATGGATAAATATTCGGAATTGCCCAAGCAGCAGTATTGTTTTTATGGGATGTATTATGCGGCGCAGGGACTGTTTCAATTGGGCGGACGAGAGTGGCAGGGTTTCTCCCGCTGGATGTACGATACGTGGATCCGGCAGCAGAAAGAAGACGGCTGCTGGGACCGGGGTGAACAGGACCGTTATTACCAGACGGCCATGGTTGTGCTGGCGTTTACGGTGCCCTATCGGCAGTTGCCCATTTATCAGCGCGATGAGACCGTGGATGAGCATTGATATGCGCGCGTGCGTTCAATGGCGCGGTTAAGGCCGTTCAAAGCGGAGTTCGGCCCACGCGCCCCAATCGCCGCTGCTGTTGTCGTTTTCGCCCGCATCGGTGATCAGCAGGAGCCTTACTTGCTTTCCCGCCCAACGCGCCAGGCTGCCCTCCATCGCATACCAAGCGTGCGTAGGCACTTGGCGGTTGGCGATCTCCGTGCGCTTTCCGTCCGCGTCTTCGACCACCGCTTTGAACAATAAACCGTCGCCGAGATCGCTGCCGTCCTGCTTGCCGACCGCGCATCGAAAAATCAAGGGCTTTTCCGGCAGCGTCAGCTCATAGCGTGCGAACGTGTATCCTGTGCCGCCCTGATAGGGCGGATGCATGAAGAGCGCATGCTGCTTGACCTGCCCGCCGCAGGTTGACGAGGTGCTATAGAGTTGAGCTCCCGTCACGGAATCCAGCGCTTGCTCGGCTTGGCCGCGAACAGCCATGCCCCGCGCATACCCGTTCGGCAAAGCCAAGCCTTTCTTCTCCGGCTTTGGGGCTGTCGGCACCGGCGGCAGGGCCACGGTAAAATCGATCCAGGCGTTTTCGAACATGAACCATAGG
>CAZTDL010000561.1:0-3417 GCA_964612775.1 uncultured Lentisphaeraceae bacterium | reverse complement strand
TGACAAAACACTCCGCGTCTGCCGACCCGTGGTCCTGATAAATCCAGTCCCTGTGCAGCCGCGCCACAGGATACGATTCCTTTCTGTTCCGCCCGGACTGGACAAACTCCCGGTCCGCCCGCGCGAAACGGTCTTCGTCCATCAGCGTCGAAGGAATCTCGCCCGCTCCCGTCAGCATCTTGCGAACGCCCGCCGCGTTCTTGACGGAAACGCGCAACTCGGCGATCTGGTAATTGAAGTGGACGGGGCCGGATTCGCAACCGGAGAGAATTTTCATCTCCAAGGTCTTCTGCTTGCGGGGTGAAAAACGGATCATGTGGCTCTTACCGTCGGACACGGTTGGGATTTGGAACTTCATCCCAAACAGTTCGACTTCGCTCGGCAGATAGCGACCTCCTTCGGTCCGCGACACCAGTTCAACGCCGTCAACCTCATATTCACCGCCCAAGTCCAGTGCCAGCGTGCCCGTGACGGGCGGGTCGCCGCGCGGCGGTTTGGTGTCGTCCCGCATTCCGCCGCGCGAATCGTCCAAAAGGCAGGCGAACGTTTTCGGATCGCCGTCGAGCATCATTTCGGCCGTATAGACGGTCGTCGTGCGCCCGCCCGAATCGACCACGGACGGGTAGGCCGCGTTGGAAACCGAAGCGATCCGTAGCGCGGCCTGCGCCGATACGGCAACCGCGATCACGTAAATAATCAACTCTGTTCGGATCATGTCACTTTGTCCCTTCTTTTGATGCTCGGCACACGACACGCGACGCTCGAATTTCAGAAACGCCCGACATTTTATTTTTTCCAGCCCAGCGCCGCCGAGATCTGCCGGGCCGTCTCTTGGACGTGCGGCCCCAGTTCGCGCACGATGTCGCGCTGGCGGTAATGCACGGTCAGAACGGTCGTGCCGATCGCGGCGACAACGCGGCCGGTGTAGTCGTAGACCGGCGCGGCATAACAGAGGCCGCCTTCCATGTATTCCTCTTCGTCTAACGCATAGCCCTGTTTGCGCACTTTCTCCATGTCCGCCAGAAAACTCTTTCGGTCCGTATGCGTGGCGTCCGTCAGTTTCTTCAACCCCTGCGCGATGCACTTTTCCCGCAGTTGCGGATCGCCGTACGCCACCAGCACTTTGCCCGCCGACGCCGCATGCGGCCAGTAGTGCTCGCCCACGCGCCCGCCGAGATGAACATTGCGTGTCCCCTCGTAGTGGATCAAGTACATCACCTTGTCGTCGTGCATGACGCCAAGATAAACGCACTCGCCCGTCCGATGCCAAAGGGCCGTCAAAGGCTCCTGCGCCACCCTCACCAGTTCCATCCTCGCGACCGGCAAAGCGGCGAAGTGAAACGGCACCAGTGTCATCGCATACTTGGGATCGTCGGTCACGCGCGTGATCCACCGTTCCTGCTCCAGCGTCTGCAACAGACGGAAGACCATGTTGGCGCTGGCCCCCAGCCGCTGGACCAACTCGGTCACGCCCAGAGGATCGTTGCTGGCGCACAACGCCTCGATCAGCCGCACCACCATCCGTGCCGCCGGCGCGTCATATGTGGGTTTAGCCTTTTTTTTGTCATTGTCCTTCATCACAGTCCCTTTCGGCATTCTTTCTACAAATAAAACAATGTATTAAATATAAAAAACATGACCGAACCTGTCAAGTGCGTCCTTTCAGAAAAACGCGCTTCAGGTCAGCACCCTGCCGCCGAAAAACCGCGATTTCGCGTTTCGTGGTTTGTTTACCACCCGATTTCCGCTAAACTCTCTCTTTTCTTTTCCCGTTTTCGGCCTCCGATATTTTCATTCAACCTTTCAATCCAAACTTCTAACGTCTTCTCCTTTCCTATGGCTCTTCTTTCTCTACGCAACATCAGCATCCAATATGGCGGTCCCACCATCCTCGACAACGTCAGTTTCAGTATCGAACCCGGCGACCGCGCCTGCATTACCGGACGCAACGGCGAAGGCAAATCGACCCTGCTCAAAATCATTGCGGGGCTGATCAAACCCGATTCGGGCGAAATCATTCGCCAGCCCGGGCTGCGCGTCGCTTATCTCACGCAAGACGTGCCCGGGGACATTGAGGGCACGGTGAGCGACATCGTCGAGAATGGTATCGGAGCCTTGGCGGATCATGCGCACCACCCCGGATCGAATCTATACCTCTCGCAGTTGGAGCTGGACGGCGACGCTCTGTTCAACACGCTCTCGGGCGGCATGCGGCGCCGCGTTCTGCTCGCACGGGCACTGGTGTCCGATCCCAACTTGCTGCTGCTTGATGAACCCACCAACCATCTCGACATCGACTCCATCGAATGGCTCGAACTTTTTCTCAGAAAAAGCCGTTGCGCCTGTCTTTTCGTAACGCATGACAGGTCTTTCCTCAAGCGCGTGGCCATCAAGGTGCTGGATCTCGACCGCGGCCAGCTCGCGGGCTGGGACTGCGATTACGCCACGTTTGTCCAGCGCAAACAGGACCTGCTCAACGACGAGGCCGTTTTTTGGGAGCGCAAAACCAAGAAACTGGCGCAGGAAGAGGCGTGGATCAGGCGCGGCGTCAAGGCCCGCACCTGCCGCAACGAGGGCCGCGTCGTCGCCCTGCTCAAGCTGAGGGACGAATTCAAGCAGCGCCGCACGCAGTCCGGCGTCAGCCGTCTGCAGCTCGATTCAAGCGAAGCCTCCGGCGAGCAGGTGCTGAAGCTCAACAAGGTCACCTTCGCCTATCCCGGAGGCGCGCCGATCATCCGCGACTTCACCGCTAAGGTTCTGCGCGGCGAACGGATTGGCATTATCGGACCCAACGGATCCGGCAAAACGACGCTTCTGAATCTGCTCTGTTGCCGCATGATGCCGACCCAGGGCAGCGTCACTCCCGGCGCCCGCGTCGAGCTTGCCTTCTTCGATCAGCTCCGCACGGAACTTGACCTTGAGGCCAGCGTGCTCCACAACGTTGCGGACGACAAGGAGGAGGTCGTTATCGGAGGCGTACGGAAACATGTCTACGGATACCTCCAAGACTTTCTCTTCACGCCCGATCGTGCGCGGACGCCCGTCAAGGCGCTCTCAGGCGGCGAACGCGCGCGTCTGCTGCTCGCCAAACTCTTTCTCCAACCCGGCAATCTGCTGGTCATGGATGAACCCACCAACGATCTCGACATCGAAACGCTAGAGTTGCTCGAAGAACAGCTTCTGTCCTACCCCGGCACGCTGTTGCTCGTCAGCCACGACCGGACCTTCCTCGACAACGTCGTGACCAGCACCTTTGTTCTCGAAGGCAACGGCCACGTCGGCCTTTATCCCGGCGGCTATGCGGACTGGCTCGAGCAACGGGCCAAGACCGAAGCCGAGACGACAAAGAAGGTCAATGCGTCCGCGCAGCGGACCGCAACGGCTCGAAAAGGCCGCTTGAGGTTCAAAGAGCAGAAT
>CAZTDL010000560.1:0-3423 GCA_964612775.1 uncultured Lentisphaeraceae bacterium | reverse complement strand
CGCCACCGCCGATGCAAGTGAAAACGCGTCCCCCGCACAGCAAATCGAAACCGACACAGAAGGGTGTTTCTGCCCATGCCACTGCAACGGACAACGCCCCTGCACCTGCGACTACCCGTGCGGTTCCGAATACGCGGTTAACGCCGAAGATTTCAATCTCCGTCTCGGCTATGAGTCCTACGCCGAATCGCTGAACGCGGAGACCATTTGGGCCTCTTATGCAGGTTTGGACCGCTGGGACCCGGACGCCGTAACGCCCCCCGCCGGACTAAGCGCCGCGATCGACATTTCGCCCTACTAAACCTCCATCCGCAAACTCAGGACAGCTACCGTACCGTTATAACAAAATGAACGCTTCAACGTCCTTCTCACGATATGGCCTATCCTTATTCGCCGCCGTCCTGTGCGGTTGTGAAACCGTCAAGCACGCGCGGCAGGCTCAAGAAAGCGGCGACCTGCTTGCCGGCGAAACAACGCTGCAAACCGACCGGTCGGGCCTTAGCCAAGGCAAAACATTAACCCTTGCCGCACTCGAACGGATCGCGCGCGACAACCATCCCTCGATCCTTCAAGCGCGTCAAGCCGTCGAATCCGCCCGTCTGCAGTGCAAGATGACCCGCTCCGGCCGGCTGCCGCAGATATCGGTCAGCGGCGCCTATAACCGCACCACACAAAACAGTTGGGGCCGCTCACCCCACTCCGACATGCGAGGTTCCTGGAGCGGCAGTCTGGGACTCGATTTGTTGCTCTATGATTTCGGGCGGCTCGATGCCGAAGAAAAACAGGCCGTCGAAGCCATCGTCGCGGCGGAGGAACAACTCCGCGAGGCGGAATTGGACGTCACTTACAATGTGCGCACCTCATTCTTCGAGCGCCACCGCAGCGACAACCTGCTCCGCGTCGCCCTTGAAAGCGTCCAGCAATATACCGAGCATCTCGAAGAAGCCCGCACCATGATGGAAGTCGGGACACGCCGAAAATACGATGTGACGAAAGCGGAAGTGGATTTAGGAAACGCGCGGCTCGACGTCGTCACAGCCAGCAACAGCCTGATCGTGGCCCACGTCCAACTCAACCGTGCGCTAGGGCTCGCCGACAATCCCGACTACCGTCTCGATGACGCCCGGCTGCCAAGCGCAACGAATAACGCCTCGGCGCTGATGTATATCGCCCGAAGCAATACCCCGTCGCTGGCCGTCCTGCGCGCCCGCGAACGCGCCGCCTCGGCCTATGTGGATCAGACCATCGCGGAGCTCTATCCCGAGTTCTCGCTCGGAGCGGATGCCGACCTGTCAGGCCGCAATTTTCCGTTTGTCTGGAATTTCTCATGGGGGCTGAATCTCATTCAAAACATTTTCGACGGCCACCGCAAAACCGCTCGCATCGACGAAGCCGTCACGCAACTTCGCATCGCCCGCTCACGCGTCGCGGATGCCGAGCAAACCCTGTACCTCGACCTTGTCAGCACCATAGCCCAAGCGGAAAGCGCGCGTAAGCGTTCGGATATCGCACGGCTGACGCAACAGCAGGCTATCGACAACCTTGCCATCGTCAATGAGCAGTATCGCGTCGGCATCTCGTCCGCCATCGAACGCACAGACGCGCAAGTCATGGTCACGCAGGCCAAATCCGATGTCATCCGCGCCTATTACGACGAGCAAGCCGCCGCCGCCCGGCTGGCTCTGCTCACAGGCGCACCCGCAGAAACGCACACGCCGCAGGCGCTTTTAAAATAATCCGCAAAAGCCACCCTTAATCATCATGAAAAAACTTCTCTTCCTGCTGGTTCTCGCCGCCCTTGGCGGAGGCGGATGGTATGGATATCGGAAACTGCACGCCCAAAAAGTGGAAGTGGCTTACCGTACCGCAACCATCAAGCGGGACACGCTCGTCCAGGAGATCCGGGCCACCGGCACCATTCAACCGATTAAACAAGTTGAAGTCGGCACGCAGGTCAACGGCCGGATTCTGAAGCTCTATGTCGATTTCAATTCGATCGTCACGACGGATCAGATCGTGGCGCTGATAGACCCCGCCGTCTACGAGGCCACGCATGCCAAGGATTGCGCGCAACTCAAGTCCAACGAAGCCAACGTGGAGCAAATACGCGTCAAACTGTCCCTCGCGGAAAAAGACTTCGTACGCAAAGCCGAACTCGCGAAGCGAAATATGCTTTCCGCGTCTGACCTCGATACCGCGCTCGCTGAACGCGACGCCCTTGCCGCGCAGCTGAAGATCTCGCAGGCCGCGGTCGAACAGTCCAAAGCGAGCGTGAAACTCTCGAAAACCAATCTTGATTATTGCACGATTCGTTCGCCGGTCAATGGCGTGGTGATCGCGCGAAACGTGGATGAAGGCCAAACCGTGGTTTCGTCCATGAATGCCCAGAAGCTCTTTCAGATCGCGACAGACCTGAAACGCATTCAAGTTGAAGCCAGCATCCCCGAAGCCGACGTAGGGGTGATCCGCACGAATCAACCCGTCTCTTTCACGGTGGACGCCTATCACGATACCTTCCGCGGCGTGGTGAAACAAATCCGTCTCGCCGCCGCAACCGTCCAGAATGTGGTCACCTATCCCGTGATCGTTGAAGCCGACAACCCTCATGAAAAACTTTTTCCGGGCATGACGGCCAATATCGCCGTCGAGGTCGCCCGCAGGGAGAATGTCCAGATGATTCCCTCCGCAGCCCTGCGGTTCGCCCCGACCAATCTCGTCACCGAAATCCGAGGCCCGAAAGTCTGGATCCTGTCTCAAAACGGCGAGCCCGAAGCGATCAGCGTCAAACTCGGCATCTCGGATGGCACCAACACCGCCATTGAAACGCCCGACGACCTGAAAGACCGTGAAGTCATCCTCGGGTTCCAAAGCAACGGACAGTCAACCGCCGCAGGGCCCAAGAATCCTTTTATGCCCACGCCTCCCGGCGGCGGCGACAAGCAAAAAAGCCATAACATGCGCCATGCCATGCGATAGAGACCGGACATGCTGATTACCATCCAAAACATGTTTAAGACCTATAGCATGGGCGACAATGCCGTCCACGCGTTAGACGGAATATCGCTCGACATCGGGACCGGCGAATTCGTCGCCGTCATGGGGGCTTCGGGCTCCGGAAAAAGCACCTTGCTCAACATACTCGGGTGTCTGGATACGCCCACGCAAGGAATCTATCTGCTGGACGGCTTGGAGGTGAGCCGCATGAGCCGTGCCCAACTGGCCGGCATCCGCAACCAGAAGCTTGGGTTCGTCTTTCAGAACTTCACTCTGCTTTCGCGCACCAGCGCCCTCGAAAATGTCGAGCTTCCGACCTTCTATAACAATCGTTTCCCGAGCAAGCTGCGCCGCAAACGCGCCGAAGAAATGCTGGAGCGGGTCGGCCTCGGCAACCCCGCCCTCGAACTCGGCGAGGCTGACGGCGCG
>CAZTDL010000559.1:0-3424 GCA_964612775.1 uncultured Lentisphaeraceae bacterium | reverse complement strand
CTGACGCGTCCATGCCCGCGCCTTGCGCGCAGATCAGCCGCTTGTGCACGGGAAAGAGCCTGAAATACCGGATCAATGGCGGGCAACGCGGACATATGACGACCGTAGTCTCATTGGGATCTCGGCAGGAAAGTTTTTCCGGGAGAAAGCGGTCAAAACGAAAAACACCCGTATGGCAGGTGTTTTCTGCAGTCATTAAACTGGAGCCAGCAATCGGGTTCGAACCGATGACCTCATGATTACAAATCAAGTGCTCTACCAACTGAGCTATGCTGGCGAAAAATGAATGGCTGTTTTGTACCAAAAAAAAGGGGCGGAGGGAAGCTGGATTTCAGAGATGGGGTCGGGTTGGTTGACACGTATCCTGCCGCATGTTATGGTGCAGACATGCTTGGTTATAAGTCCGGGGTTCGGTCGGGAGGCTTGAAAACATGTCGAGGATCGCAAAGAAAATGCCGTTGGTGATGGTTCTGCTCGAAATGTCGAACAAGATCAGCCGGGACCGCATGCAGGGCATTTTGCGCTATGAAAGGCTTTATGGACCTTGGCGGCTGCATATCGTCGAAGGCCGACGCTTCGAGCAGTCCGTGCGAGATATTGAAGCGATGGGCGTGAACGGCATTCTGACGGGCTCGACGCTGACGGAACTGCTCGAACAGGTGATGCGGGCGCGAGTGCCAACGGTGCTTTTCGATCCTCTTGAACCCTATGCCGATAAACGGAATCCGTTTTTCCGCCGTTCGACGGTGATCTGCGATTCCGTGGCGGTCGGACGGCTTGGCGCGGAATATCTGATGGAACAGGGCTTCAACAGCTTCGCGTTCGTTGGCGATATCTGGGACAGTAACTGGTCGCTGAAACGGCAGGACGGGTTTGTGGGGCGGTTAAAGGAGGCGGGCTTTACCTGCGATGTGTACCGGACGCCTACGGATGAGGCGAGGGGGGACTGGGGCGTCGAACAGAAGCACATGGCGGCTTGGCTGTCGGGGTTAACGAAGCCGATCGGCGTGATGGCCTCGAATGACGTGCGGGGACGACAGATTTTGGATACCTGCCTTATGGCGGGTGTCAGCGTGCCGGATCAGGTGGCGGTGCTGGGAGTGGATAATGACGAGTTGGTCTGCTCGACGACGAACCCTCCGATGAGCAGCATCCTGCGCGATACCGAAGGCAGTGGTTTTTATGCGGCTCAAATGCTCGATCACCTGATGTGGGGACGCGGCAAGAAAAAAGAGACTCTGTTTTACGGCCCTCTTCGCGTGGTCGCTCGGCAGTCGACCGAAAAGCTTCAGTTTAAAGACCGGTTGGCGGTCAGAGCGGTGGAGTTTATCAGGATCAACTCCGGGATTGGCATGAACGTGTCCGATGTGGCGAAACATTTAAGGGTTTCGCGGCGGTTGGCCGAATTGCGTTTCCGTCAGGCGGTCGGGCATTCGATTCACGACGAGTTGCAGAGCGCCCGGCTCGCGAAGGTGCGTCGGTTGCTGCAGGAAACGGAGCTGACGATTTCCGAGATTACCGCGCAGTGCGGCTACGAGAACGAAAGTTATCTGGGGTTGGTCTTTCGTAAACACTATACGATGACGATGCGTCAATTCAGGAAGACGGCGCGCAGTTATCCGCGCAAGGACGGCGGTTGCGCTTGACGGGGCTCGCATCGCGACGACGCGCTTCCAAGACAGAGGCGCCGTTTGCTCGGGACCGTCGGGTCTGACGGCCCGTGCGCCAAAAGCGTTTGCCCAAAAAAGCCGGGAAGTATGGTGTCTTTCGCTTGCCTAAGTTGAAAACAAGCTGTACCCTAATGCGCCAACTTTCCCACCCGTCATGCCCGGAGCATGCGGCCGTTTGCGGAAGTTACAAACGATAAGCTATGGAGACGACCACAATGGCCTGCAAAAAATCCGCTCAATGCGCCTGCGGCAAAGCTGCGAAGAAGCCTGCCAAGGCTGCTGCCGTTACCCCTAAAATCCCCACCCAGAATGCGAAACTGATCGCGTGGGTCAATGAGATCAGGAAACTCTGCCAGCCGACGAATGTGGTGTGGTGCGATGGTTCGAAAAAGGAATTTAATGGACTTTGCGCCGAGATGGTTGCCAAAGGTTCGTTTATCAAGCTGAATTCGAAGAAGCGTCCCGGTTGCTATTTGGCCCGCTCGCACGAATCGGATGTGGCTCGTGTTGAAGACCGTACCTATATCGCTTCAAAGAAACAAGTCGACGCAGGCGCGACCAACAATTGGACGGAGCCCGAAGCGCTGAAGAAGACGCTTCTTGGCCTTTATAAGGGCTGCATGAAGGGGCGTACGATGTACGTTATCCCGTTCTCGATGGGCCCTCTGGGCGCACCCGTCGCAAAGATCGGCATCGAGATCACCGATTCCCCTTACGTCGTTGTGAATATGCATATCATGACGCGTGTCGGCACGAAGGTGCTGAAGGAGTTGGGCAAAGACGGCGAGTATGTGCCGTGCCTGCACTCCGTCGGCGCTCCTCTGAAGAAGGGGCAGAAAGATGTCGCGTGGCCGTGCGCTCCGATGGATAAGAAATATATCGCCCATTTCCCTGAAGAGGGATCGATCTGGTCGTTCGGTTCGGGTTACGGCGGTAACGCCTTGCTCGGCAAGAAGTGCTTCGCGCTGCGTATCGCTTCGGTGCTGGCGAAGAAAGAGGGCTGGATGGCGGAGCACATGCTCATCCTGAAACTCACCTCGCCGGAAGGCAAGGTCTATTATATGACGGCCGCTTTCCCGAGCGCCTGCGGCAAGACCAACCTCGCCATGATGCAGCCCTCGCTCCAAGGATGGAAGTTGGAAACGATCGGCGACGACATCGCGTGGCTTCGCATCGGTGAAGACGGTCGCTTGTATGCCATTAATCCTGAGAACGGTTTCTTCGGCGTGGCGCCGGGAACCTCGGCGGTCTCCAATCCCAATGCGTTGGAGTCCTGTAAGAAGAACACCATTTTCACGAACGTCGCCCTGACGGACGACGGCGACGTGTGGTGGGAGGACATGGGCGTCCCTGCTCCGAAGCACGCGATCGATTGGCGCGGCAACGACTGGACCCCGGACATGATTGACGAGAAGACCGGCAAGAAAAAGCTGGCCGCGCACAAAAATTCCCGTTTCACGGCGCCGGCTTGCCAGTGCCCCGTGATCGCCGCTGAATGGGAAGCTCCCGCCGGCGTGCCGATCGACGCGATTCTGTTCGGCGGACGCCGCCCGTCCACCATTCCGCTGGTTAATCAGGCGATGGATTGGACCCATGGCGTGTTCATGGGTTCGGCCGCCGGTTCCGAAATCACCGCGGCTGTGATCTCTGATAAGATCGGTCAAGTCCGCCGCGATCCGATGGCGATGCTGCCGTTCTGCGGCTATAACATGGCCGACTACTTCACTCACTGGCTGAGCATGGCGATCCGCACG
>CAZTDL010000558.1:0-3438 GCA_964612775.1 uncultured Lentisphaeraceae bacterium | reverse complement strand
GACGTGCGGAACCCTGACTGTGACCGGCGCGCTTGTCTTTCCCGAAGGTAGCACGCTCACCATCAGCAATCCGGACGCTTTCATGAAAGGCGTGAACTATACCTTCGTCTCGGCAACGTCCGTCAGCGGCACACCCGCCGTCGTGAATCTGCCGACCGCATGGACGCTGAAAACAAACGACAACCGGCTGCGCGCCGTCTATCTTTCCGGCACACTGTTCTCTCTTCAATAACCCCGAGCCGTCCGAAAGGCGACTCATCGTTCAACCTAAAACCATGAACACACGCATCCTTCTCCTCTTCGCGTTCAGCGCGGTGTCGGCCTTCGCCGGTCCACCTTTCGAGCCCACCCTCGACCTGTCGTCCGCGACTGGCCGCCACGTCGTCATTGCGGCAGGCACACCCGAGATTTATCAGGGCCACGCCACGACCGCGCTCCTCGCGGACGGAAAAACGATGTTCGCCGTCTGGACCACGGGACACGGCGGCCCCTGCGGTCCGGTCGCGACAAGCCCCGATGGCGGCAAGACGTGGGCACGGATCGACGAACGTTTCCCGGCAGAATACGCCTCATGGAAAAACTGTCCCGCGATCTATCGCATGACCGACCCTCAAGGCTCGGAGAGACTTTGGATTTTCGCCTGCGGCAAAACAGACACGCCGACGGAAGGCGCGACGGCGATCACGCGCGTCATGAGCGAAGACAACGGGACCACGTGGCGCGTGATGCCGCCGCTTCCGGTCTCTACGTCCGTGATGCCCATCTGTTCGCTCCTGCGCCTCAACGACGGCACCTACATCGCCCAGTATAACGGCCGATGGTCCGAACTCAGACCGAAATGGAACCGCGTTTTCCAAATCGCCTCGCAGGATGGCGGGCTGACTTGGAACACGCCGCACGTCGTGGCGCAGCAGGCCGACATGAACCTCTGCGAGCCCTTTCTGCTCCGTTCGCCTGACGGCTCCGAGATCTGCTCGATCCTGCGCGACAACGTTAAAAACGCATTGAGTAAACTCATCTTCAGTCGCGACAACGGCAAAACATGGACTGCGCCTGAAGACGCCGCTTGGAGCCTCACCGGACACCGCCACCACGGCGTTCAACTGAAGGACGGACGCTGGGTGATCGCTTTCCGCGATACCGCCCCGAAGAGTCCCGCGTCCGGTCATTTCGTCGCATGGACCGGAACGTACGACGACATCAAAGCCCGCCGCCCCGGGCAACGCATCAAACTCCTGCACAGCTATCACGGCAGCGACTGCGGCTATGCCGCACTGTCGCTCTTTCCCGACGGAACGATTCTCGCAACCACCTATATCAAGTATTGGAACGACGCGCGCAAGAACTCGGTCGTCGGCGTATTCGTCCGGCCGGAGGACCTCTCGCCTGTCACACAACGCTGAACGGCTCGACATTCGACTTACGTCCCGCGACACTCGGGAACGATCACTTGATTCACAGACACTTATGCACAACCTCACTTATTCGCGTCAGATCCCCATCACCCAACCTTACGAGGTCGTCGTCTGCGGCGGCGGACCCGCCGGCTGTGCCGCCGCACTGGCGGCACGCCGTGAAGGCCTCCGAGTACTGCTCGTGGAAGACCAGTCGCAACTGGGCGGCATGGCGACCTCCGGTCTGGTCTCCCACTGGCTCGGCGGGCGAACGCAGGAGGGCGCATGGGTGGTCGGAGGCCTTTTCCGCAAACTGGCCGAAGAAGCCACAGCCCGCGGCTGCGCGATCCTACCCCGGCTCGTGTCCGGACGGACCTATCAGCCACACGGCTGGCTGCCTTGGTTTGTTCACGGCATCCCGATCGACCCCTTCGCCATGGCGCGTTTTCTGGATGAGAAATTTCTCGGCAACGACATCAGCCTTTTGTTTGAAACCCGGGCAATCGACGTCAGGAGAGAAGGCACGCGGATCACGCACGTCATCATCCAGAGCAAAAGCGGCATCCAGGCGGTACCGGCAAAAACCGTCATCGACGCCACCGGCGATGCGGACGTGGCCGCATTCAGCGGTTGCGACGTCACGGTTGGACGCGAGTCCGACGGGCTGATGACACCCTCGTCATTGACATTCCACCTGTACGGCGTAGACCATCAAGTCTTAGGCGACTTCATCGAGGTTCATAGGAGTCCAAAATTCCGCGAGAAAATCGACGCGCTCCGTCAAGCGGGAGAGTGGCCATTTCCATATGACATCTTCATTTCCGTTCAGCTCGTGCAGGATGACGTCGCCATGATCAATACGATGCGGCTCACCGGTGTGAACGGTCTGGACGCCGAGTCGCGGACCCGTGGACTCATCGACGGCCGAAATGAAGCGTACGCGTTGCTGGACGTTTTCCGCAAACATTTCCCGGGGTTTGCGCACGCGAAGATCAAGTGCGTTGCCCCGTTGCTGGGCATCCGTGAAACCCGCCGTATCCGGTCGGATTTCCGCTTGAGGGTTGCGGATTTGAGCAAGGGCAACGATTTCGCGGATACGGTGGGGTTCAGCATGTACGGCTGGGATCTGCCCGATCCTCACAAGCCCAGCCACCAACCGCTTGTCGATGAATCCGAGGGGAAATTCATCAACAAGATTCAAAAGGTATTGTGCTCGCCGATTCCCTATCGCATCATGGTGCCGCGTCCTATCGAAAATCTCCTTTGTCCGGGCCGTGCGGTCGGCGTTGAGCGCGATGTGCTCGGCCCGTTGAGGGTTATGGCGCCATGCATGGCCATGGGTGAAGCATGCGGCGTTGCTGCGGCACAACTCGTCGGCGAGAAACGATCAGCCGCAGAATTGGACGTGCCGCGATTACAAGCCCGTTTACGAGAGGTCGGCGCGACCATTGACCGCGACGCGCTTCCCCCGATTTTTCCGCGTGAAGATCCTTAACCGACACCTTGCGGCGAACCGATTATGCAAACACTGTCCCTTTCATCCGTCTTTTTCCGGACCCATCAACGTTGGGGCATCGTTCTTCTGCTGTTCCTGACAGCCATGGTCAACAACCTCGACCGGCAGACGCTTTCGGTGCTCGCGCCCACTCTAAAGGGAAGTCTCGGTTTCGGATCCGTCGAATACTCGTATATTGTAACCGCTTTTTTAGCCGCCTACACGCTTGGCTACACCTTCTGCGGTCAGGTGCTCGACCGAATCGGCGTCAAACTTGGCATGGTGATCGCCTTAGCCTTCTGGTCCTTATCAGGCATGGCTCACGCATGCGTGACCGGCTGGATCATGCTGGCCTGTTTCCGCTTCCTGCTCGGACTGGGCGAAAGCTTCAACAGCCCCGGCGGAGTTAAGGCTCTCTCAGAGTGGATTCCGCGTAAAGAGCGCGGACTCTGCATGGCCTTCTTCTCAAACGGCAACATCTTGGGGGCCGTCATTGCGCCGCCGCTGGTCTCATTTCTCGCCGTCAAACTCGGATGGCAATCGGCCTTC
>CAZTDL010000557.1:0-3442 GCA_964612775.1 uncultured Lentisphaeraceae bacterium | reverse complement strand
TCCTCTCTTGTCGTTGTGCTCATCTTTGGAGAACACCCTAAGATGGTTATCAGTGTTGCCGTTATGAACGCAGATCGTTTCATTTTCTTTTCTGCATAACGTCGCCCTCCATGCACGGTAATCCGTTGCATGAGAGGACTGGTTAGCCCTATTTCAATTCATAGTCCATGGCGGTGTTCAGCAACTATGCCCTCCCGTTGCACTCAAACCAAACATACTTCTTCCGCTTCACGTCGTAAAGAACACGAAAGTAATATTCCCCTCCGTCACAGACCCAATACGGTTTCGATTTCCAGCGCTCTGCGAAAGCTGTCTTCTGTGGATTATTTGCGTCCTGCAGTGCGTCCATAAGAAAATAGCTGATAAACAGAAAACGGTCTTCTCCCTTCATAACGCCGGTGATTTGTCTGTGGAGTCGCGGCCACGTGTCCTTTGCGGCTGGCTTTACCTCGTCTAAATACGCAGGGAAACTACTCTCGACATTTTTCAAATCCTCTGCGGTTGGAGTCCAATATTCGGATATGCCGGGAGGGGCCTTGTAGCAGACATGCTTAATGAGTTCTCGGGCTCTCGATTTTGGAAAGATCACAGCCCTTGAGTCGTCGCCCAAAGAAATGCAAGGCTCTGGCGGATTAGCGTCGACGTGCTTCGTTCTGATAACTTGTCCCTCCGAATCTACAACTCGGGCCTTCAAAAGAATAAAGGTAACGGTCTTGCCATCTCTGTCGGCCATGCCGCTTCCCACTATGGCCTCACGCCCATTCTTAAGAATAACGCTCGTTCTCAATGATCGGGTATAGAAGAACGGTTGTTGAAGGTGGACTGTCGTTTCAGAGCCCGTGGAGCTTGCCATTCTTGCCGGATAGTCATGCCAGGTCGGACGATCCGTGATTTCCGCATTGAAACTCAAGTGGATATCGAGATCATCGGTCTCTTCTATCTCCGTACAAACTAGAAAGGTATATCCAATCTCGCGCATTTCAAAGTTGGATTGCCGAAGAACGCTTGTTGCCTGTCCAACAGCGTTCGTGAACGAGTCGACTTTCAATTCAGTCGGGAACATCAGCTCTTCAACGGCCTTCACGACGGATTCCTGGCCTGATAAGGTGAGAAGGTACGGCGAAAAAACGGCCTTCCGTTTACTTGTGGACCGAAGCTGCGCGAATGCATCGAGATTTAGCAATTGCGATGGATGCTCTTTCTGCCATTCATCAACCAACCGTTGCTCAAGCTCCTCGAACTGGCCTTGGATCTCGACCTTGTAAGCATAATCCCCATGTGCCAGCGCTGTGGCTACGGAGAATAGCATTATCATATTCAGTAATGATTTCATGGGACTGTGCTTTTCGAGTTCTATTGGCTAACGTCAGCGACCACCAACCCCCTGAGCCGAAGGCGAATGGGGGTTAGGTGAGCCGCATTGTTGGAGCCATCATTTCTTTTGTTCCGCGACGTCGAAGTGCTCTGACAACGTGACTTGGGTTTTCTTCACACGATCTCTAACCGTTGCCTCGACAGTATATCTGCCTGAAGGATCGTTGTCTTCGATGACGATGCCAAGCGAGTCCACCGCGAGTTGCTGTTGGCCGGGAGCGGGAGGTGCAAGGTTCCGCCAGATGTTCGCATCGCGTGTTTCACCGTAGATGGTGCCGTCCGGCTTCTTCACGACGATGTCGCCTGTGACGTCACAGAGGTCATTTGAGCCGATTCCCGGCCCCGTGAAGATGATGATGGTGGAGAAGGGTATGCCTCTTGTCGCCTCTCTCGTTTGCTTCAGATTGACTCCGGCTGTTTCCTTGTTCCAGGTTTTGAAGAACTCCTCGGCCTTGTCTGTCAGCCACAACTGCGCGCCGAATCCGTGGCTACTCTTTATATTGGCCGCTTCTACCAGATTTGTCCCGTCTTGAAGCCAAGTCTGAGCATTGGATTGGAATGCGAGACAGTGTGCAATTACTACCCCTGTAAGGACGGTGTGAATGTTTGATCTCATCATGTTTTTTCCTTTGCTCCAACGTATTCTGGTCAAAGTTGTCTTTTGCTGACACTCCCGCCACAAATCAATAAAAACATATTACACAAATCAATGGACAATGCAAGCAGATTCTGCAAACATCGCATATGAACTTGTCTTTTTACCGGTTTATCCGTGATTAGGACAAGCTGTTCTAATATGGGGCGGGCCACGGAGTTTGGGTCTAAAAAAGGCCGTCGCGACTTGTCTTTTCGTGACTATAGCCGTATTAGGACAAGCTGTCCTAATCTTTTTGCGAACGGTTCCAGAAGGGCAACATATTGATGCGGTGCAGGTTGCGACTTGTTTTTTTGCGGCGATGGTGAAGGAGGCACCATGGCGGACCAAGATCGTGAAAGACTGTTGGCTGCATTTGCCGATCACCTGCTGAAGAATCGGCTTGCGGATGAGAAACACGGCCGGTACATGGCGGGGTGGGTCCGGCGGTTTCTGGCCTTTCCTGCACCCTTGCCGGGAGCGACGGCGGAGGAGTGTCTTCAGGCGTACCTGCGGACTTTGGAAACGGAGCGCCACGAGGATTGGCAGGTGGAGCAGGCGCGGATATCCGTGGCTGCATGGCTCGCCTGGCGCCGAGGGCAGGCCGCGCACCTGTCCCCGGTTCCCAAGCTCGGCCTCGCGGCGGACCATACGGTTGATCGCGCGCAGGCGCTGGAGGCGCTGACCCGGACGATGCGGATCCGGCATTACTCCTATCGCACGGAGCAGACTTATCTGGACTGGGTTCGCCGCTTCTTCGATTACCTCATCTCAACAGGAAACATGGCAGACGGACGGCCGGTGCTGACGGAGGTGACGTTCCAATCCTTTATTTCCCATCTGGCGATGCGGTTGCATGTGGCGGCGAACACCCAGAACCAAGCCTTCGCATCGCTGCTGTTCCTGTACCGCGATGTGCTGGGAGCGAAGATCGGCCAGATGGAGGACACCGTACGGGCAAAGCGCGGCCAGAGGCTGCCGACCGTGCTGTCGGTCGACGAGGTGCGGAGCCTATTCGATAAGATGGAGGGCACGCCGCGACTGATGGCCGAGCTGCTCTATGTCCGGACTACGCGGACGAGACAGGTTTCAAATTCCAAGTCTGGCAGGCGATCTTGTGGCTGCAGGACAGCTCGGCGGCCATGGTCCGCATCGTGTTCGCCGGGGTGTTCGAGCGCCATCCCGCGCTCAAGCTGGGATGATCCGCCTACGGAGGACTCGGCGAAAGGCGGCTGCTATCGACCTTCGTTCTCCCAGTGGGCCATGGGCGGTGTTGTCAGTTGCCGATAGTCGGCTTCGGCGAAAGAAGCATCTTTGGCGCCGGGATGAATCGCATAGCTCATGCGCACGTTATCGCGCGAGTTCGCGTCCAGTCCGATGCCGCCCCAGCTGCCACCCGCATCCCAGTAGGCGACGCCATGGAACGCTGACAGG
>CAZTDL010000556.1:0-3447 GCA_964612775.1 uncultured Lentisphaeraceae bacterium | reverse complement strand
TCCCGTTTTTCGTATAAGGCGTTCGGCATCCATCGAGCGCCGCATGAATAGCGCTCACCCGCGCCATATCCTTCTCCAGCATCTCCTGTTGCGTACCCTTTTGACCGATCTTTATCTTCATGAAGAAATAGCCGTCCTGAACAGCCTGCCTGATTTCATCAATCGGAATCGCATAAGCCATCAGCGGAATCGATGCCGCCTTCGAATGATGGTGCGACAACGCGGGACGGTAAGCTGTCGGTATCATCGCGTCGAACGACGTGAGACCGTTCTCCTTCGCGTAGAGCAGCCACGCCGCATTGTCCACACCCACCAACGCGTTCAGCGCAAATGTTTGGCGAAGTTTGGGATTACGCGTAATCTCTCGTCCATACGCGTAAACCTCTTTAAAAAGCGCATCGTTCAGAGCGACTGGATCCGTAAACGTCCTCCCCTTCAGAATCTTCAACGCGTACGCGGTCATCGCAAACATCAACGCGTTGCCGCCCTGCTCTGAGTTTGCCGCAAAGACGCTGGCGTCACTCCACAGCGTGCTGTGCGTACACAGACCGATACCGCGCTTACCGCTCGTGCTTCGGATCATGGCGGCGCTCTGCCAGATCTTTGTCAGGTATCCGCCCTTGAAACCGAAGGGGCGCAACAACGGCTCACGCTCAAAATCGCTTCCTGTGTCCGCCACCGTGATCGGCTTGAACGCCGCTTTTCCTGATACGGCTTGCGCCATTTTGCATCCTCCGAACAGAGTGCCCCCGGCAGCCACAGCCGCCGCCGTCAAAAAATCCCTGCGTTTCATATCCATGACCTCTTCTCTTCGCGTTTCACCGCGTCCGATTCGTCGCTCAGACGTCTGTTGTCACACCATACTTCGCATACTGCTCTGCAAAGAAATCGCAGTCGCGCTTCATCTTGCGAACGGCAAGCGCACGCCGCTCCGGTTCCGGAAGTTTCTGCTCATCCGTCGTAAACAATTCCCATTCGCAGTGTACCGATGCGGGAACAACGATCTTCAATTCCTTAAGCATCTTGAAATACCGTTCCCACGGCACCATGCCTTCTCCCCCGAACACGCTTTCCGGATACCACTTGCCTTTTTTCTGCGCCCACAGGAAATCCTTGAGGCAGGTGCTGCGAATATAAGGCGCGATCAAGCGCATTGCGATACCCCATGACCCTCCGGCTTCCGCAACGGCATGGCGGACATCGTACTGACATCCGATCCACTGCGGATCAAGGCCTTTCAGAGCATAGTAAATATCCCATAACGATCCGCCGAAAAGGCTGTCATTCCATGCGTGGTGATTTTGATAGCAACCGATGATACCGCAGGCCTTGTTCAGCTTTTCGAGTCCAACCATCCGTTTGTGAACGTTCTCAACGGAACCTTCCACGCTCAGCGCCCTGTCATAGTTGAAATATCCCATGCGGTAAATCTTCACCCCGCATTGTGACGCGGTCTTAAGTATACGCTCAGCCAAGGGATCATCCGCAGAGGTGATTGCCGTCACGATCATCTCTACCTTCAGTCCCTGTTTATGAGCCGACTCAACCGCCTTTGGCAAATCATGCGCCACCTTTTCAGGTTCCACATGCCCCTTGGGTCGAACCGTCAAATCGATGCCGCCATAACCGGCTTGGGCCAATGTCTCCGCCAATGCATCATACCCAAGCCAATGCAAAGGTTTAGAAAAAGTATGGAGACAAACTTTTGACGGATGCACCTCCAGCGCGGACGCTTCTCGCGCCAACGCCCCACCGGCCCAAAAAGCCGCTGTCGTCTTCAAGAATTCGCGTCGTCTCATGTCATATGCCTTATTTCAGACCGTATTGCGGCCAAGAAGACTCGGATCGTTTGTCGCCGAGCCGTTTACAACCCGTTCCTGACACACCTCGGGATTACGACTCACGCAAGTTTCCAGGGCGCACGATACTCGTAGCTGAGCAGTTCATTCGCCTTTTCGCAATTGGTGAAACGCTCCTGCTCGGCATTCCATTCCAAACGCTGACGCATCTTCACGGCGATATTGGCGAGATGCGCAAAACAGGTTGAGCGATGTCCCTCTTCCAACGTGCAGAGCGGCGTTTTGCGCGTCTTGACACACTCGATAAAATCGCGGATGAGGCCGCCTGTGCTGACCGAACTGCTGCCGTCCGGCAACGCCTTTTCAGTCACCTTGTACTCCTCCGCATCCACGAGTTTGCTCCATGTCTGAAACTGCCCCGGTTTGGACGGCATGATCTTGTATCCGCGTTCGTCGGCATAGACGACGCCTTTGGTGCCACGGATCTCGATCTCACCATAAGGGAAAATCGGACCGCCGCACGCCTCAAACACGCTGAAGTTGATGATCTTGCCTGAAGCGAACGCAAAGGTCACAGACATCGTGTCCGGAATATCGCCGTCGTGATCCAAGTAATACTTCCCGCCCGCCGCAGTGACCGCACAGGGAGCGGTCTCACCCATCATCCAGCGGATCGCGTCCATATAGTGCACGCCCCAGTTTCCCATCTGACTCGAAAAATCGCCATACCAACGAAACTTGTAAAGCGTAATGTTGTAACGGTAGGGCCTAAACGCGCGAGGTCCGAGCCACATGTCCCAGTCAAAATCCTTCGGCGGCTCAGCGGGTTGCTGCTTTCCGATACCGTCCGGAAACAGATTGCTGATACGCGCGGCGCTGGCCACACATAACGTGCCTAACTTGCCCTCCTTCAATTCATTGGCAAGTCGGAGATACGACGGATTTCCGCGTCGGTTCAACCCGACGGCCACCACTTGTTTGGACGTCTGTTGGGCTTGAACCATCTTGCGGCCTTCGACAACCGTATTCGTCAACGGTTTTTCGCAATAGACATCCTTGCCCGCTTTAATCGCGTCGATGGTGATCAGCGCATGCCAATGATCCGGAGTCGCCACGCATACCGCATCTATTTCCTTGTCTTCCAGCAGCTTGCGGTAATCCTTAAAAAGTTTTGGGGGCTTGGGGAAACGCTCGCCCAATTTGGGAAGACGTTCACCCAGTTCGTCCTTATAACGCTACGCCACTTTGCTGAAATCGCGCGTCAAAAAAGGCTCATAGACATCGCACAACGCAGCGACCTCGACGTCCGGATGCATCATAAACAGATGCATCAGTTGAGACCCCCGGTTGCCGACGCCGATAAACCCCATGCGAACCTTGTCGTTCGCACTCACCGCGCGGGCCATGCGCGGAGCCGCCGAAATACCGGCCGAAGCCAGCGTCCCCGCCAAGAACTGCCGCCGATTCGCTGTCAACGCTTCCATACAAACCCTCCCTGTTAAGTTCACCATAAAACAGATATTATGAGATTAAGCTATACTATAAACATCTTTGCGCATGCGGTACAAGTGTAATGTGCTCCGTGTCGGCGAAGTGCAAAATAAAACGCACGCTTTTTGAAAACCGGGGATTTTTGGAATTGTGGCGA
>CAZTDL010000555.1:0-3454 GCA_964612775.1 uncultured Lentisphaeraceae bacterium | reverse complement strand
GTCCACTTCCGCCACGGTGATCAACGCATGCGCCGCATCTCGCGCCGGTTGTTCGACGCGGTTCAGCGCCCTGATGTCGTTCGCGAACGTTCGCGAGCCGGCATCCGTATCGACCGTCACGGTCAGGGCGTAGGTGCCCTTCTCGGGCAGTGTCATCTTCAGCTGCGCATGCTGGGGTTTGCCGGTCGCGATCATCTGTTGGCCGAGATCGCCCTGCGCGACGACAGTCCCCGCCGTGTTTTTCACCGCGTAGCGGACGTTCGCACGGAGAGCCGCGCCTTTCAGGTTTTCCAGAGACAGCGTCAGCGTCTCGCGTTCGCCGGCCCACAGACAGGGATCAAGCGCGACGGCCTCGATAGGCACGGCGCAAAAACGGCCGTATTCCGTACGGGCCTCCTCGACCGTGAGCGGACGGCTGAAGATTTTGAACTCGTCGATCGCGCCTTGCCACGATCCCGAACCGCTCGCGTTGTCCGCGCCGACGATGAAGGCCGGGTAACTGATCGGCTCCCACGAAATGGGAATGAACTTTTTACCGCTGTCGCCGGAACTGCCGAAAGAACGCAGTTTGCCGTCAATGAAAACGGAGGTGCCCCGCAGTGCGTCCCAGCAGGCGATGACGTGGTGCCACTCGTCCTTCTTCCATGTGGTGGACGAGCCCAGAATGACATTGCTGTCGGCCGCGTCGCGGGGGTCCCAGCGCAGGCCGTGCTGTGGATAAAACCACAGCCAGAGTGCATTCTCGCCCGCTTTGTTGGGACCTTCCTCGCGGAAGATTTGCAGCCAGTTTTTGACATCGCCGGCATCGCACGGCAGTTGAACCCAAGCGGCGACGGCACCGCACTCCTTGCGCAGGTTCTTTTCCTCCTTGTAGCGGAGCGATTGGCGCGGACCGAACTGCGCGGCTTTTCCCGAAAGACCCGGGACCAGCGTCGGACGGTTCGCATTCGAAGGCTCCTTGTCGCCATGCGCATTGACGGCGGTAAACCCGTTGTCGAAGTCGAGGTGAAAGAGCGTTTCCAGCGGTTCGCGTTCGCGCGGCGGCGGCGATTTCTTGAGTGCCGCAATCTGCGCGGCGGTGGCAATCGGCGCGGGTATAAGCGGTAGGCTTTCGGCAAAATCGGCCTGAATTTGCGCGGGTGTCAGCGGACGGTCGAAGACTTTCAATTCGTCGAGTGCGCCGCCTGCCGCGCGACCTTCACAAGGGGCGTTGCCCGTGCCGATCAACAGCGGCGAGAGGAAAACCGGCTTCCACGTCGTTTCGCGCTCGGCGCGTTTCTGGCCGTTTACCCAGAGAGAGAGGCCTTTTTCGCAGTCCCACACGGCGGCAATGTGAATCCACTGGCCTTCCTTCCAATCGGCGGTCGAGGCGGTGCAGTAGCGGTCCTGCGGATCGCGCACGTCGAAACGCAGTGTTTTTTCGCACATCCATAGCCAGAATGAATTGCCGCCAACGCCGCTTATCTCGCCGCACCAGAAGAGTGGAAAATAAGCTTTTTCGGTTCTCGCTCGAGTCGGTTTATACCAGAGTGTCAGGGTGCCGCGGGTTTTGGTCAGATTATACGGCGCTTCGACCACGGCAGACTGTGAGACGTTTTCGATGAGCGCAGCGTTGCCGATATGTCCGGGAACCGCTTGCGCCAGAGCACTGAAGCAGTCGGCGCATCCTGCAGCCGATTGTACCCAGTTATCCTTTTCGAACGACAGGTGCAATGTGACAAGCGGGGCTTCTCCGGTCTCAGCAGAAAGGCGGATGGCTCCTGTTGTTAAAAGCGTCCCGATGATTAAACCTGTTGCGAAATGTTTCCCCTCGACCATATGCGTTTTTCCCTCTGCATGACCGGGTATCCGTTTTAGACGTTTCCGTTTCGACAAAGTTTAACAGGATCACGCGTAGGGAGAAAACAGAAAGATCGCGTTTATCCGCCTGGCTCAAAATCCGTTCGAATGGCTATGATCGTATATTTGACCTGGACGCGTCGGCGGGCGAGTCGTTTTGAGGTTCAAAAGTAATAAGACATGTCACCTTGCGGCTGAAAGGTTAATGAACCAAAATCAGAATGCCTTTAACCGGCACAGGTTCTGCCGCGGGAACAAGCGTCAGAAACGGATCCCCGAGGTATCCGTGATCGCTGGACGCGCCATCATTGGCATCGGTGATCGCGATCGTCAGGTATCGTCCGGTGGACACTTGGCTGACAGACACAAAATCCTCACTGTCGCGCATGTTGAATCGGTTGGTAACAAGCAGACCGTCAACGAAGACGTAGTAACTGATCGTACCTGCGGGTTTGGGGCGCGAGTCGCCGATGCAGGCCGTGAAACGCTCGATGCTGAGGCCGGTCTGGCTTCGGACGGCATCCAAGTCGAAGGTGATGCCCTTACTGGCGTGCCCGGAAATCAGGGAGTGGTTGTTGGTGTCCGTATTGAAGTTTGCCAGCAGATTTGTGGAGGGATCCGTGTCCATATTCAACCCGTTGCGCCAGGCTAGGTTGATGCTTACGCTGTTTTGCGAGTCAAAGTCGTAAGTATGTCCCGCTCCATCGATGACAGCGGGCGTTGCGTTGGTGTTCGGGACGAAGGTTCCGTCGACGTACGGATTGGACGGGAATGTTGTATAGACACCCATTGTCGCTGATAAATCTCCGTACCCGCCAAAACCCGGCAAACGCCCGTCGCCGCCGCCGATGGCGTCGGCCAGATCGAAGATGCTTGGATAACGAGGAGCGGTCAACGGCGTCAGACTTCCGTTTGCCAACCCCGCAATCGCATTGGTGGGCAGGGCGTCTGTCCAGATGGCGACGTCATCCATGCGTCCTTGCCACCACTCGGCAAACTTGTCGCCACCCATATAGAAGGGACGGACGTCGGTTCCGGCCGTGGTCGTCACATTTGTATAAGCCACCCCGTTCCGATAGTACGTAAACGTGTTTCCGTATTTTACGACAGCGTGGTGAATCCATTGGTTCTCAGGGATGTCCACGTAGTCCAAACTGCCGGATAAGCCCGTGCATTCAAATTTGCTCGGCGTGAATTTGATCCACTGGCTGCCGGTTTTTGAGGTTGCGTCATAGCGGTTTCCCAAGATGACGTTGTTGTTCGGGCTTTGCTGACTATAGGCCCAGAAGCTCCATGTGAAGTTGGACGTGATGCCAATCGCCGGGATTGTTCCCGCGTCGACATAGTTTGTGGCGGTACTGCCTGTGCCGAAGTTCAAGACCTGTCCCCTCTGGGGGTCGTTCATCCACGTTACGCCGTTACCGATCAAGACTCCGTTCGTGCCTCCTTCCGCCAGGTTGGTGGCGATTGTGCCAGAGGTCTCGTTTAACGGCCAATATCCGATCAGCTTGCCCTCCGCTTTGGGGCAAAACGTCAGAAGCACTCCCGTAAGGAAACAGAACACTAGTGCTTACTTGCGCTGACAAGCGATATATTGTAAAATACGCCGCATGTC
>CAZTDL010000554.1:0-3457 GCA_964612775.1 uncultured Lentisphaeraceae bacterium | reverse complement strand
GCGTATTCGCAAACGAGGGCGCTTATCATGATTGCGCAAATTTTACCCGCCTTGCGCGGGCTGATGTCGAAACAGCAAGTTCTGCCGCGTCTGGCACGCGTTGAACCGTCGGGTCAAGAGCCCGTGATTTCCATCCCGCCCGGCTGCGCCGATGTGTTGGCCGAATTAAAGAAACAACTGCCGGAGAACGTAAAACGCGTCACGATCGACACGCTGGGCACCTATGAGGCCATGGTGCCCGCCGTCACGGGACGTGTCGCCGGCAAAGTGGCGATTGTCACGGGCGCGGCGCAGGGTTTCGGATTCGAGATCGCGACCGACCTCGCAAAACAAGGCGCATGGGTCGCCCTCGCCGATATCAATGTCGACGGCGTAAAGGCCGCAGCCGCAAAGATCAACGAAGCCTGCGGACGTGATACCGCCATGGGCGTGGCCGTCAACGTCGCGGACCTCGACTCACTGAAGGCCGCGTTGGAGCAGGTGGTCGGTGCGTTCGGCGGCGTAGATCTTTTCGTCGCGAATGCAGGCGTCTTACGCGCCGGAAGCGTGAAGGATCTGTCGGTCAAAGACCTTGATTTTGTCACCAACGTCAATTACAAGGGGTATTTTCTCTCCGTGCAGGCGGTCGCGCCGATCATGGCGTTACAGCATGCGGCCGCACCTGAACAGTGGTTCGATATCGTGCAAATCAACAGCAAGTCCGGCCTGGTCGGTTCCAACAAGAACGGCGCCTACGCCGGATCCAAGTTCGGCGGCATCGGCCTCACGCAAAGCTTTGCCCTGGAACTGGTGGAGGACGGCATCAAGGTCAACTCCATCTGTCCCGGCAACTTCTATGACGGACCGCTGTGGTCCGACCCGCAACGGGGTCTCTTTAAGCAATATCTCGACAGCGGCAAAGTTCCGGGGGCCAAAACATTCGCGGATGTGAAGAGATTTTACGAGGCTAAGGTGCCGATGCGCCGCGGATGCACCACGCCTGACGTGATGAAAGCCCTTTATTATCTGACCGAACAGGTTTACGAGACGGGCCAAGCCATTCCCGTCACCGGCGGACAGGTGATGCTGGCATAGCGCAGAAAACGGCAAATGCGGACCCGCGCGACGGCAAGGGAACCTCGGGTTTTCTTGCCGTCTTATTTTATTCGCGCGGCGGCACGGTCCTTCCGACGGCCAGCAGACAAAAGCGCGTACGCCCGATGCGGGACCAAGCGCTTGTGAAAGCGATACGAACACGGTAAAGCATGCCGATATTGAATGGAACATTCCAAGGGGGAGATACGAATGAAGCTGCCAGGGGTTGTCGGGATCGGTTTTTTCATGATCGCTGCGGGAACACGGGTTGCCGCAGACGTATCGGTCAGCAATGACGGACTTCGTGCCACATATGAAGAACCGAGCCGTCGGCTGATTCTAGCGCCCCGCACGTCTGGAGCATCGTTCGCCGCCTGCGATCATTTCGCTCCCGTTGACGCAACGGTTAACGCGGTGACCGTCAACGATAAAACATTCGGAAAAGGGAAGGGGTTGGAGGTCGTGCATACCAACGGGCAGCGCGATCAGGTGCTGCTTTTCCCAAACAAGCCTTTCTTTTTCTTTCGCACCACGCTGAAGAACGGCAACGCGCAAACCGTTACAAACAGAGTCGCCTTCCAAGCGCTGACGTTGAATCTCGGTCTCCCGTCCTCGGCGCTCAACACGCTCGGCACGGGCGGACTGCTCAAGCCGGACAAGAATCCCGGCAGCTACATGTGGACCGCCGTGGCCGACCCAGCCAGCCGCCGCGGCGCGGTCGCCGGCTGGGTCACGACCGACCGCGGCAGCGGTATTGTGCGCATGGACGTCACCCATGACGTCATCCGCCTCCTGCCGCATGTGGACTACGGCCGCCTCCTGCTCGCCCCCTCACAGAGCACGACGCTTGAGACCTTCGCGGTGGGCTTTTTCGATGACGTCCGCCTCGGCCTCGAAACCTATGCCGACACCATTGCCGAAATCTATGCCATCCGCCTGCCCCCCCATGCCGACCGTCCACTGCACGTGGTATGTGGACGGCGCTTCGCGCGAAAGCGTATTGACAGGCCGCACAGACTTTGCCGCGCAGACGCTTAAGCCTTTCGGGCTCGGCGTAATTCAGATCGACGATGGCTGGCAACTCGGAAACACCAAGGATGGGCCGAAGAAAGTTTTCATCCATTACAACCCGCAAGGGCCCTATCCCTCGGGCATGAAACCGACGGCGGACAGGATCAGAAAGGCGGGCATGACGGCGGGCCTTTGGCTCATCCCCTTCGCCGGATCGAGCGACGATCCCTGGTTCGCCGACAAGTCGGCGTGGTTCGCAAAAAAATCAGACGGCAAACCGTACGACACGCGCTGGGGCGGCACCTGTTTCGATCTCACCCGTGCCGACACGCAAACCTATCTCAAAGACGTCATCCGCACGATCACGCACGACTGGGGATACAAATATCTCAAGACGGACGGACTCTACACCGGTTCGTCGGTGAACCTGAACTATATCTGCGATACGTTCCGCGAGGATGAGATCGGCCAAGCCGTGCTTTCCGATCCTAACATCGCGCAAATCGAAATGATGCGTAACAGTCTTAAGCTTGTGCGCGAAACCGCCGGTTCCGACGCCTTCCTGCTCGGCTGCTGCACGCCGCAAAACATGCGCAGCGCCGGCGCGGCCTACGGACTGGTGAACGCCATGCGCATCGGCCCCGACAACGGCGCCAACTGGACCAGCATGATGCGCGGCCCCGAATTCGGCGCATGGAACTATTTCTTAAACCGCCGCGTCTGGTACAACGACCCCGACCCGCTCTACGTCCGGGCCTCCCTGCCGCTCGAACACGCGCAAGTCATCTGTTCCTGGGTCACGCTCAGCGGCCAGATGAACAGCAGCAGCGAACACTACGCGCAATTGCCGCCTGACCGTCTGAATCTGCTAAAACGCACCTTGCCTTCACACACCGCGACGGCGCGCCCCGTGGACCTCCTCGAAAACCGCATTCCCCGCATCTGGCTCGTGACCGACGCCGAAAAGCCCGCGCATCCGCGCCGCGATGTGATCGGCCTCTTCAACTGGGACAGCGATGAGAGAATCATCGACAAGTCTCTCGCCAAAATCGGGCTCGCCGACGAAGGCGATCACATCGCCTTCGACTTCTGGAGCAATGCCCTCACCCCGCCGTTCAAAGGCCATCTTAGACAAGCTCTGCGTCCGCAGTCCTGCGCGGTGCTGGCCGTACGCCCCGTCCTCACGCACCCGCAACTCATCGCCACCTCGCGCCATATCACGCAAGGCATCGTCGATGTGAAGGAAGAGCGCTGGGACGCCGCGACACGCACCCTCTCTGGCGTCAGCGAGGTGGTCGCGGGAGACCGTTATGAGCTGCGCATCCTTATCTCTCGGGAACTGGTATAGTACTCGTGTTTTCTGGAGTGGTAC
>CAZTDL010000553.1:0-3459 GCA_964612775.1 uncultured Lentisphaeraceae bacterium | reverse complement strand
ACGGAAACACGGTTTGCAGGGACATCGACTCCGCCGCGGACGGAAGGGCGACATCGTCATACCGGACAACCTCGGGACGCATAGAATGCCGCCGTGGAGACCGCAATCCGCGAGGCCGTCTCGACGGCGGAACAGCTGCGTCCTCTTTCCACGTCTGAACCCGATCGAGATAATGCGGAGCAAAAACAAAGCCGTCCTACGGGCGCTCAAGGCGAGGACATCAAGAGCCCTGAACGCGGCGGCCCAGAACGCATTCCGTGCTGTCACGCCAGATGATGCGCTGTTTGGGTTTGCCTCGCGCGGCTATGCTTTAACGTAAACTTCTCCAGCGTATTTATCGTGTCCGCGCCATCATGATTTTCACCTCAAAAAAAACCTCGTCCAACGGCAAAATCATGGGTTGACTACATATCCTCACCCAACTACACTGACGATAAAAGGTGGTTAGGTTTGACCAACAGCTAAATGAGGAGCCCTCCCGGGATGCCAGTCACATGTGCCTCAAATAATTTGCCGGTTCTTTTTTTGTATAACCTTGACCCGAACTGGGACGAACAGGACGTGCAAGCGGCCCTGTCATCCAATCAGCGAATGTCCGAAGCGCTTCAAGAGGCGGGGCATCCCGTTGTTTCTGCCGCGCTCTCGGACAGCGACCTTCCTTCGCTCCTCTCGCGTTTTTCTCCCCGCGACCTCATCGTCTTCAATCAGTGCGAAGGCATACCGGGCATTCCATACAGCGAGCACGAAGCGGTCCGAATCATCGAATCGTTCGGATTCTCCTATACCGGCTCAAGTCCCGATGTGCTCCTGTTGACCGGCGACAAGGCGGAAACCAAACGAATCTTGGCCTCGCGCAACATTCCGACGCCAAGCGGGCAAATTTACGATAAACCGGTCGCGGACGACTGGGCATCGTTCCCTGCGATCGTCAAAACGACCCGCGAGCACTGCAGTCTGAGCCTGAGCCAAGAATCTGTGGTGCTAAACCGGCGCGAACTGGAGGCAAGAATCCAGTTCATTTTGACGAACTATCGCCAACCCGCGCTGGTCGAAGATTTCATCGACGGAAGAGAATTTCACGTCCCGGTCTGGGGAAACAGCGCCGTTTCCGTGCTTCCTGCGGTTGAAATGGATTTCTCGGAATGCCTGGACGTGCATGATCGGCTTTGCACCTACGACGCCAAGTTTGCGCCTGATTCACGCGATTACAACATCATCAAAACGCTCATTCCAGCCCCCCTCAGCGAGGATGCCCGCCAGACCCTGGAACGCGTCAGTCTGAACGCCTACCGTGCCCTTGGATGCCGTGACTACGCCCGGCTCGACATCCGAGAAAGAAACGGCGAGTTCTTTGTCCTCGACGTCAACCCCAACGCTGACCTGGATATCGAAGCGAGCATCGCATGTTCGGCTGAACACACGGGATACTCCTACGCCCAAATGATGACGCATCTTGTCCGGTTGGCGGCCCACCGCCACCCGCTTTACAGCCGTCCTTAAACAGCCAGCGGGCCTTCCTCGCGCCACCGCAACGAAGAAAACCCGCGTCTCTGCCGGATCCGCCTGCTATTTCTTGTACGTTTCCTGAACCAAGGTTTCGAACATTTCGACAGAGGTTCGGCATTCCAACAATTTCTTCAACGTTTTCTCTTGGTGGAGGACCGACATCGCCGACCCCATGAATTCCATGTAGGGCGCCGCATTGGCGGACGGACAAAGTGTCAGAAGAATCACGCGCGAGGGCTTTTCGTCTAACGCCTTGAAATCAACGCCTTCGGACTTGAGTCCTACGGCACAGACCAGCCGATCAACGCAATCCGTCCTCGCGTGCGGACAGGCGATACCATGCCGAAGCCCCGTAGACATCGCCTCTTCACGTTTCATGGCGCAAGCCAGCGCGTCAGCGGGATCCTTCACCCAGCCCCTGCGGGCCAGCACGCCGATCAGTTCCGCGATCACCTCTTCACGCGTCGAGCCCTTCAGTTCAGGAATCATCGCGTCTTGGGTCACATATCGGGCCAACGTCTGACGCCGGTTATTGTTCTCCAGTTCCGCGTCGGTTAGCTCACGGTGCAGATCCGCCCCCAACGGCTTACGCAATTCCTCAAGCGTCTGTTCGAAATCGATGATGACTTCGATCATCATAAGGCGGATCAACGGCTCGCCCTCCGGCGGAGCCTCAAACGAAATGGTGTTCCCCTCATGCCGGATGCTGATCACCGTCTCTTCCTTGCGGGCCTGATAGAGGCCCTCGCTCCGGTTCAACGCGTGCGCAAAGAACCCTTCCTTCTGCAGTCTGTTCATGATTGAGCTGATCAGCAGACGCGCGACCTCCTCATTCGGAAAGGCGTAGACGACCGGCGGCGCGATCGTCAGGGACTTCTTTTCCTTGCCGGGGCGAATTCCCTCGCCGACGCGGTTGAAAGCCGCCACCAGCAACGGCGGCGCGGTCAGCGTGGTCAGCAGCGTCATCATCACCGCAACGCCAAACACCTCATTCGACAGGAATCCTGAAGACAATCCGATACCCGCGATGATGAGCGCGACCTCGCCGCGCGGGACCATGCCAACACCCACGCGAAAGGCCCCCCGCGCATTGAACCCGCACAGAAACGTGGGAAGCCCGCAACCGATCATTTTCGCCGCGACTGCGGTCGCCGTAAAGATCAAACCGAAAAGCAGAATCTTCGGCTCGGTCAACAACTGCATATCCACCATCATCCCCATGGCCACAAAGAACACGGGCACCAGCAATCCGAACACCGGCTGCAGATGCTCCCGCACCATATGGCTGATATCCGTGCGCGACAACGAAAGCCCCATGACATAACTGCCGATGATCATGCTGAGCTTCGCCTTCTCGAAGAGACCGGAAACGATCAGCGCCAACCCCAGCGCCAAAATGGCGATCTCATTGTGTCCGCCCAGCTCTTTTAAGAATGTGCAGATTTTTCGCGCCGAAAAAATCCCGACCACCGTCGCGGCCAGCCAGATACCGATTGATTTCGCCGCGATAAGGCTGATGGTCCCCCACGCGATATGATTGGAGGCTGACACACTCGCCGTAGCGATAATCCCCATGCCGATCGCAAGCATGATGATGCCCAAAACGTCATCAATCACAGCACCGGCCAGAATCGTGACGCCCTCCGGGGATTCCATTTTTTTCTTCTCGGAAAGGATACGGGCGGTGATACTCACCGATGTGGCGGTCGACATCACGCCCAAAAAAACGCACCCCGGGGTCAAGACCGTATAGGTCCCCGGCACAATCCACGGCAACAGCCAGACGCCCAGCAAGTCGCCACTTAGAAAAGAGGCCACAACCCCGCCCAGTCCGACCAAACTGCCTACGACCGAATAACGCAGAAAAAGCCGAAGATCCGTTTCGAGCCCCACGAGAAAAAGAAGAATCACAGCCGCCAGCATACAGATGCCGTAGAGCTCCGGCGAAACCAC
>CAZTDL010000552.1:0-3461 GCA_964612775.1 uncultured Lentisphaeraceae bacterium | reverse complement strand
AGATCACCCGGACGCGCCCTGGGGCGTACTCACCGGCGATTCGCTTTTCGTCAATTCCGCCGGCCGGCCCGACCTCCTCGGCCGTGGCCGGGAGAAGAAGCAAGCCGTACAACAGTACCACACGTTGCACGCTTTCTACCTGAAGCTCGCCGACGGCGTGAGCATTTACCCGGCGCATGGTCACGGTTCTCCGTGCGGCGCTGACATCGGCGACCGGCTCAGCAGCACAATCGGTTATGAGCGTCGCTTCAACGCCTTCCTGCAATTCAAGGACGTGAAGAGCTTCACGGATTACGCCCTCTCCTCGGTTCCGCCCGAACCTGCCTATTACCCGCGGATGAAGAAGCTGAACGCCAAAGGTCCCAAGGTGCTTGGCAATCTGCCGACAGTCTGCGCGCTCCCTCCGAGTAAATTCCAGAAAGCTGTCGGGGACAGGCACAACGTTCTCGTCGATACCCGCATGATGCTGGGCTTCGGCGGCGGCCACATCAAAAGCGCGCTCAATATCGGCGGCTCGCCCATGCTCTCGCTTTGGGCGGGCTGGCTGCTTGATCCTGCCAAATCCATCCTTCTGGTCTTGGAGTCCGACGAACAGCTCAATGAAATCGTCTGCCTCTTTCTCCGCACCGGCTATACGAAGTTCGCCGGCTACCTCGTCGGCGGAATGAAGGCGTGGGACAACGCGGGCCTTCCGCTGGAGGAGATCGGACAAATGACCGTGCATCAAATCAAGCGCTCCAAGAAAGAGTTGCAGTTGCTTGACGTGCGCTCACCGAACGAATGGCAAAGCGGCCACATCCCCAAGGCCCGCCATATTTTCCTTGGCGGACTACGCGCACACCTCGGCGAACTGGACAAAGCCAAGCCGACTGCGGTGTACTGCGACAGCGGCTATCGAGCGAGCATAGCGGCGAGCATGTTGAAGCAGGAGGGGTTTGGCTGCGTCTATAGCGTCCCCGGAAGCTGGCAGGCATGGAAGCGATCCGGATATCCGATCGAAAAAGAGATCGGAAAAAAGGAGATGCAGAAATGATCCCGCCCGACTATTCGGGGCCGGCCTGGTCACCGTATTTCGTGGGGGCTGCCATCGGGGTTCTTTCCTGGCTTACTTTTTACGTTTCTGACAAACCTATCGGCGCCTCCTCATTTTACGCGCAGGCGGCCGGTTTTCTGGGTAAGCTCGTCGCGCCGCGCCACACCGCGGCGCTCACCTACTTCAAAGACAATCCGCCGCATATAGGCTGGGAATTTGTTTTCGTCGTTTCAATTGTACCGGGGGGAGCGATCGCGGCCGTCACCGGCGGCGAGTTCACCAACGAGTGGCTCCCGCCCATGTGGGTTGCGCACTTCGGCGACAACATCGCGTTGCGCGCGGCCGTGGCTTTCGGAGGCGGTCTGCTAATGGCCTTTGGCGCACGCCTTGCCGGAGGATGCACCAGCGGCCACGGGATCAGCGGAACCCTTCAACTCAGCGTGGGCTCGTGGATCACCGTGATTTGTTTCTTCCTGGGCGGCATCGCGGTAGCCATCCCCCTCTTTAAACTTTGAGGCACCTATGATTGCTCCTGACAAGGCATATATTCCGCAGTCGGAAAAACCGGCGCCGCGTGCGGCCACGGCTGCGCAACTGGTCGCCGGTGCGATTTTCGGTTTGGTCTTCGGCTTTCTTCTGCAGAAGGGCGGCGTGGGGAAATATCCTGTTCTCATGGGCCAACTGCTGCTCCAAGATTGGACCGTCGCCAAAGTCATGCTCAGCGCGATTGTAGTAGGCATGGTTGGCATCTTCACGTTACACCGTTTAGGCTTGGTGAACCTGCACATTAAGCCGACGAGAATCGGGGCAAACATCATCGGCGGTCTCGTTTTCGGAGCGGGTTTTGCGCTGGTGGGCTATTGCCCAGGAACCGCCGCAGCGGCTCTGGGGCAGGGAAACTGGGACGCGCTCTTCGGCATCGCGGGACTCATTGCGGGCTCATGGATATTCGCGGAACTTTCGGGATGGACAAAACGAACGGCCGAAACATGGGGCGACCTCGGAAAAGTGCAGATTCCCGATCTGCTGCACATGCCGCGCGGTTTGTTTGTGGCGGGCTTTGCCTTGGCACTCGCCCTCGTCCTTGAGTTGACACAACGATTCGCCCCCCGGTGAAGGTAAGAGCATGAGCACCAATCAACCCTTTATCGGCAGCATGAAACGCCATGTGAAGGTAGCCGTCATCGGTGCCGGTAGCGCCGGACTTTCCGCTCTGCGACAGGTCAAGAAAGCGACCGGGGATTACGTGTTGATCGACAAAGGCCCCTTGGGGACCACCTGCGCACGCGTGGGCTGCATGCCATCTAAAGCGTTGATTCAGGTCGCCGGGGATTTTCACAGGCGACGCTTGTATGCCGAGTCCGGCATCACCGGGTCAGAGCATCTGATCTGCGATATCCCTACCGTTTTGAGACATGTGCGACGCCTGCGCGACCGATTCACGTCGGGTATGGTCCAGGCGATTCGGACTCAGGCGGGTGACCGGCTTCTGGTCGGCCAAGCGAAACTCTTGGACGTTCACCGCATTCAGGTCGACGATCTGATCGTCGAGGCCGATCATATCGTTATCGCGGTGGGGGCAAAGCCTGACGTGCCCAAAGCGTGGAAGCGCTTCGCCGACCGGATCTTGACGTACGAGAACCTGTTTGAGCAGGAGACGCTGCCGCCCCGCATGGCCGTGATCGGGCTTGGCCCCGAGGGCCTTGAACTGGGGCAGGCGCTGCACCGTTTGGGCGTGGAAGTCACTGGTTTCACAAAGGGCGAGACCCTCGGCGGACTGAGCGATCCGGAGGTCAACGCGGTGATGCGTAAGGCAATAGCCTCGGAGTTTCCGATCCATGTCGGGACTCCGGCCGAAGTGGAGCCGGACGGCGACACCCTTGTTGTTCGCTCGGGGAATGCCGCGGTGACAGTCGACAGCCTGCTGCTGGCCACCGGTTCGTCGCCGAATCTGGAAGGCTTGGGGCTCGAGCGTCTGGGCTTGGCTTTGGACGAACAGGGGCTCCCGGCATACGATGCCCGGACTTTTCAGGTCGGCAACCTGCCCGTCTATATCGCCGGCGACGTTACCGGATACCGCCCCATCCTGCATGAGGCGCTTGACGAGGGGCACATTGCCGGGCTGAACGTGCTGGCAGACGCAGCCGAGCCATACTGCAGGCGTCCGGCCTTGCGGATCGTGTTCTGCGAACCGCAACTGGTCATGGCAGGCCGGTCATTCGCCCAATTGCATAACACGGACATCGTGATCGGATGTGTCCGTTTTGAGGACGAGTCGCGTGCCGTCATTGAGGGAACAAACGGAGGCATACTTCGGCTCTACGTCGAGACGGTGTCAGGCCTGTTGTTGGGTGTTGAGGCAGCCTGCCCCGGAGCTGTTCCTGAAGAATTGCCGCCAGGCCTGAAGTGCCGCGCATCCAATCGGATG
>CAZTDL010000551.1:0-3463 GCA_964612775.1 uncultured Lentisphaeraceae bacterium | reverse complement strand
GACGTTGGGTATGTTCCTCTTCATGTGGGTGGTGTGTTGCGGCGTGTACACGGTTGGAGAAACAGTCCGTCGCAAAATCGAAATCCAGAATGCGGCGGATGCTGCGGCGTACTCGGCTGCGGCGGTTCAGGCTGACTTTGTGAGCCGCATGGCGACGGTCAACCGTGCGATGGCTTGGACTTACCTGCAGCTGACACGACGGCAGATGGACTTGATTACGAAGGAGTGGATGAAGAAATCGTTGGACCGTATTGAGGGTGATCGCCGCAAGATGAAATCAATTCATCGGGATTGGTGTTTCGGTTGGTGCAACGGTAAACATCCTAGCAACTCGCCCGGGTTCACAACCTTCTGGTGCGGACTTCACGGTATCGATGGCGTGTTTTCCATCAACTCCGATTTGCCTGTTATGGTGCCGAATGTGGTCGAGATTCTGGCTAAGGCCTATGTGAATATGCTTACGCCGTTTGAGATGTTGCGAAACGGTCAAAGCGGGGCTTCTGCCGGAGGGGTTATCGGACTGCCGCTTGCACAGCAAATCGCGTATGACAAGCTTAATATCGACGCCATGAACGCAACTTTAATCCTGATGATGTTTGAGTATCCCGACAAGGTGGATGAAACCGTGAGGCAGGTGGTTGAGTCCAATTTGCCGGCAAACAATCTGAGTGAGTTCTCTTACGCCTGCGTTCGGCAAAGGGCGTTCGGCTGGTTTGATCAATTGCGCAACACGAAAAAAGACGAGAAGCGTTTTTTGATGTTTGCGGGAGATTACTCGGGCAAATCGGCGAATCAGATTTTTAACAAGGGTGCCATCAGCGGGAAAAAAGCGGGAGGCGTCAATCATTGGTTTGTCCGTGCGAAGGATGAATCGAAAGGAAAACCGGAAACAAGTTCGACCAGCGGAACAGAAGGGATTTGCCGCTGTTATCGGAAACTCAGCAGCCAAAAGAAACCGGAAACGGCTGCAAACTGTAAGAACCATGACATCGATGGCGATTCCGATCCGGCGGACTCCACGGCGCTGGTGTCCGAGTGGCATCACAATGCGTGGGGGTATATTTGTTTTCCCACGCTCAAGGGATGGAAGCACATCCCGTTACCGTTCGCGCTGATGCTGGAGGGTGGGAAATGTCAATGGTACAGTTCGTCCGACACAATCTCATCCCGGAAGAACTGCACGTGGCCGATCATTCTGGACGCGGGGCAAGTGTTGCCCGGAGGGGGGCGTGTGTACGGGGACGATCCGGAATTGGTAAGCGAATTGGGATGGGATAGCGTGTATGCGGGAAAGCGGTGTAAGCCTGTCGTTCTGAACAGAAGCTTTTTCGGCAAGGGCGGGTCGATCTTGGTGGGGGTGGCGCGCAAGGCAGAGAATCCGTGGGACAAACTGTTCGGACGGGTCTCCGACGGCGTGTATAAGGTGTTCGATCCGGCGAAGTCGGTGACGCATTTGTGGGCGGTGTCGGCTGCTCGCGCGGGATATAAAAAGTGGGGTGAGGCGGACGCTTATACCTATCAACTCGGATATTCGTCAGACGACGGGGACGATTATCAGAACTGTTGGAATTTGAGGCAGACGGACTGGGACGCGCTGTATGTGCCGGTGAAACATGCATGGGACTATTGTGTGTGCACGGGCAGCGGAGCGATCTTCACGGCTGGGCTTGGCAATCCGTTGCAGACGGTCATGAGCGGCGAATGGGAAGCGTTATCCGGAAGCGACACGGCGGACTGGCAGAACGTAAAAGCTCCGCGCGGTATGAGCGGTACGCTGAATTGGAGCAAACTGAACGATCAGATGCGGCACTAGAGCGGTTTAGGTTTTTTAGCGGGACGGAGCGGAATAGTTGAAAAACGGACGAACAAAAGATCGTGCCGGAAACGGTATCCGGTCGGTAAAAGGAATCCGCACGGCGCGGCATGGCGCGGTCATGATGGAATACGTGATTGTTGCGGTGCTGATTGCGGCGGCGTGCGCGTATGCGGTGCTTGCGTTGAGCCGTACGCTGATGCGAGGCTGGGGGGTGTCGGTGCGTGCGACGGTCTCGGATACGCAAGCGGCGGCGGAAAAAGCGCAAAAGGCGGGGGTGATGGCGGGTAAAGACGCGAAGGTGGTTGACGAGCACAACAAGCTGTTCAGCGACAGGGACTGAAGAGCGGCGGAAGGACTGAAGTCGATGAAGGCTATGAAACGGCGGAAAAACAAGTGCAAAGTTCGGAGCGTCATTCGGCCTCCGCTTTTCGTTCTATGCCCTTCGAACGCGGGATCCGTCATGATGGAGTTTGTGCTGGTGGTGCCGATTTACATACTGTTGTTCGGCGGGGTGTTTTGGGTGGGAGAATTGCTGGTGACGCAGCTTATGCGGCAAAACAGTATGCGGAGCACGGCATGGAGTTATGGCGTGCGTGAAGACCGGCCGGACAGCTCGAAGGTGCTCGGCGTTTTGTCCAACCGTCCGTTGGTGAATAACTGGACGCTGGAAACGACCTTTTCCTCGGCGGTAAAACGGGGGCGGTATCTGGCGGATACGGCTCAGAGCTGGTTACAGGTGGTGGGAGGATCGTTTGATGTGGACTATCGACCAAGCCCGTGGACATACGGATGGTTTAACAGCGCGCAGGTGATGCAACATATAGGGAGCGGATCAGACAATATGAATGAGCGGCTGAAGGACAAAACCAAAAAATATGAGCATATCGTTGTTATGCGCACAAAAGGCGGGGCGGACATTAACAGTATCCGGCGGCGGTGGACCGCCCAAGGCGCCCCGCATCTGGGGGATAAGGGACTGGTTCCCGTCGTGAACGCGGAATGGCGCAAGGTAACGATGCCGGTTTTAGGAAACGGCGGAGAGGTCTTTCCTTATGACAGCGGCCGTCCGACCTTGGCAACGGGCGAAGATAATTTCGGCTATGAAGTGCCGCAAAACAAGGATTATCAACGGTTCGTACTCCTGTATAGCTGGGGAAATCACCGCGGTTTCCAATTTTGGGACATGGGGTTGGACGCGATTGACATGGTGAGCGATGGCATAAGCAGTTTTTGAAGACGATCCGAGGCGTTTGAGCCTTGAGAAAGTGTGTCGGGTGAAAATGAATGACTTCTTGAAAAGCGAAAAACCGCAATGGAATCGGGTCATTCGATTAACGCGACGGGAAATTTTTATTCGCGGGTATGTTTTTCTTTTGATGTTCTGTTTCTTTATCCCTGCGGCCTGGGGCACGCTTCGGTTACCGGTCAATGCCGAGATTGTCGGCGAAGACTTGAAAGGGGATTGCTGGCGTCAGAACGCGCGATTGCGTGTGACGTACACGGCGGCTTTGACTCAATTGAAGGCCGTTATCGGCCAGCAGGGGTGGCATCTGAAACAGGAGTTGAAGTTGGGGACAACGAATGACCGTTGCCTGCTTGTCTTTTCGAGCGGTAAGGCGGAGATTACTGTCATGGTGTGGAAGATCG
>CAZTDL010000550.1:0-3468 GCA_964612775.1 uncultured Lentisphaeraceae bacterium | reverse complement strand
TCCGGCTCACCGCAAAGCTCGCCCTTGAGAAACAGGTGAGCGTTGGGTTGCTCCACGTCGCAGTCCAGTAGCCGCACACCCGCGCCCCGCACACGCGCCAGATTCACCGCGACCGTCGTCTTGCCGGTCCCGCCTTTGCCCGATGCCACCGCGATGATCATACCGTCACCTTGCATTTCTCGCATGCCCTCGACCACAACAAAGCCTGTGTGTCGAGCGGTAACCCAACGTTGGCCGAAATGACCGGGCATTTGACTTTGAACAAAAAACAGATGTCGCGAGGTGCGGCGCTTAAGGTCTCAAAATTGCCCTGCCCCTTGGCGATCACCAGATCCGCTTGAGTGAACCGCTTCAGGAAGTCCGCGTTGCATTCCTCCAAAACGGTGCCCGGCGCGTCCGAGCCGTTGGAGATGACCCGGACGATTTCATGGAGCCCTGCCTCACGCGCGTCGTCAATCGTCGCATCGTTGATGACGGGTGCGCCGCGCACCGCCACCGTGACCCGCGCAGATCCCAGCGCCTCGATCAGCAACCGGTCCAGCACGATCTCGCCCGCGTTGTCAGCCAGATACAGGATGTCCCCTGCGTTGGCCGCCGCCTGCCTGAAGGTCTCGACATCACCCGAAAACGGCGCGTCAAGAACCTGACGGATCGAACGTCGTATCTCCTCCGCGCTCAAATCGTGTTTGGGGCCCAGGTCGATCAGGTTGCCGGCGATAGCCAATCGGACGGCCAGCAGGAGCGGATCAGGTGCGACGGCCAGCCGCTCACGAAGTTCGGGCATCAGGCTCAACGCCAGTGCGTTGTCCCGCGCCTTCGCGTTGGCGTACGGATCGGCAATGCCGGTGAGCCCCCGCAGGAAACGGTGCAACCGTTGCGCCATCACCGGCGGCGGTAAACGCAGGTCGGCCGTGCAAATCCATCCGGCCACCTCTCGTACGACCCGCTCGCCAAGGGCGGGATCGTCCGAGACGCGCCTCACGGCGTCAAGCGTTTGACGGAAGATGCAGGGCAGGCAATCTAGACTTGTATTCATGATCGTCGGCTTACGCCCAATGAACTTCCACGTCCGCACCCGTACTCTCCTTCAACTTCCCTTCGCGGACCGCTTCCAGCGCAGCTGAAACCGTAGGGGCATCAGAGGTGTAGACCTTAATCCCTGCGGCCGCGAGCACGCGGAACGCTTTGGGGCCGCAATGACCGGACACCAGCACCTGCGCACCCGTTGCGGCCACGTTCTGCGCGGACTGGATGCCCGCGCCCTGCGCCGCGTTCAGGTTCTGCTGATTGTCGATGACCGCAAAAGAAGCCGTTTCCGTATCGTAGACCAGAAACTTGGCGGCCCGCCCGAAGCGGGGGTCCAAGGGGGCGTTGAGGTCAGCCCCTGATGTCGAAAATGCGATTTTCATTTGTTTTTTCCTTCCGAAACAGGCAGGGATTCCTCCCTACCCTTTGCTGTTGTCCGATGGTGTTATTGCTTCCGGTTCTGGGGCTGTAAGGCACTGGCACCCCTCTCATTTCGCGCTTTTCAGAGCGTCAGCCAGCCGGGCCGCAAAGTCGGTCAGCGCTTTATCCAGCTCTTCCGCCGAAGCGCCTTTCTTCTCCTGCCTGTCCGTCAGGAGCGTGGCCCCTGACACGCTGCGTGCCCCCGCCTCTTTGAACGCCTTATCTGCAACCTCCATGGCCGCTTTCCCTTTGCTCTCGGGATACCATGCTGGAACGAGGGTTGAACAGATCAAGCGTGGATTGCGGGCGACAGCGTCTTTGAGTTTAGGATAAAGCGCGACCAGTTGCTCGGGCTGTTTGCTGAAATGCGACGGCCCGGCGAAAATGACTGAATCGGTTCGGTTACGCAAGCCGTCCGTAGAGGTGCTCAGACACGCCAAATCCGCACACGCGGAGAAGGGAAGCACCGTCACCTCCGTGTCCAGCGCCTCAAGTTTGTCGCGGAGCGCGGTTGTCAAAGAATACGTGTTGATCGCCTTGCTCGTCGCCTGTGTGATCGCGTCGGTGCCCTCCGGTTTCTTCGCGTCAGGCAAATATCCCGCGCCTTGGATAACGACGGCATGATATTTTTTCGGTTTCTTCCCGTCTGCCGCCGCCAGGCAAGCGCTCAGGAAGACCGCACAGGAAACAAGCCCTGCCATAGGAATAAGTCGCTTAACACGCATTCTTTTCTCCTTTGATAGCGGCGTCGAAACGATAGGCAAAACGTTTTCGGGGCGGCTGGATGACATCTCCAAGAAGCCTGATCCGAACGACCTCTTTCATGGCGAACACGACCGCAAGGCCCGACAGCGCGATGTGTTTGACAGCCTGTTTGGGGAACACGTTGCCGTAGTCTCTACTCAGCGCCTCGAGGAGGCCTCTCGTCGCCTGATTTTTGGCAAACACCTTCGCGGGCACCATGAACACCCTGACCTCCTCAAGAAACCGCTTGAACCCTTCGGCTCTGCGACGTATGCGCGTGTCCCCGCTGCGAACCGTGTATTGATATCCCATCATCGCCGTTTGAACCGCGCGGAAGAACGAGGCCCCGTTCCTGTGATACTCGTACTGAAAGGCTTTCCGGAGATACTCGGAGGTCTCTTCGCCTGTAAACGCCGGATGTCTGAACCAGATGCGGTTTTGCCCGTGGCGCTCTTCATAAGGCATTTCTTCCTTCGCACACAGCTTGCCCTGCGCCTCGTAGTCGCTGTAGAGCTTTGTTCCCGGAAGCGGCCCCAACTCCATGAACTGAACATAATCGGCCCTCAGCCCCGTTACAAAGTCAACATCGGCCCCTAGGCTCTCTTTCGTGTGTTCTTCGAGAAACAGGATGGCCGATGTCATGACGCTGATGCCGCGTTTTCTGAGTTCGGCGACCAGGTGTTTAAAATCGACACCCTTGTTTTTCTCAAAAATCTCATGCTTCGATTCGACGCCCATCCAAACGAAGGTGACCCCCAGACGGACCAACAGATCAAGACTGGGAAGCCCCGTGATGGTTTCTGCGGAACTGAAGATCCCGAACGTGAAGATGCGCCCGGCTTTTTCAATGCACTCAAGCAACTCCATGGCCCGCTGAGGAAACTTCAGGAAATTCTCGTCCATCACGCCGAAATCGGTCACCCCGAGATTGTCCTCATACGCGCAACACACCTCGAAGATTTCTTTTCCGGTCTTCAGGTAAGGCACCTACTCTCCGAAAAAATGCGAGGTCGCGCAGAACCGGCATTTGTTTGCGCAGCCGACCCCGGGTATCAGAATGCCTGCGTTTTCCGGCAGCGGAACGCCCATGACCCGCCGGTTGAACGCGCTGTGCAAAAGCGGGTGTCGGATCGGTTTCGACGGGTCTTCGCCAAACAGTCGCCGTAAAAAGGCGACGCCCTCGCCGCGGCCGACGTAGTCGTGTTCAAGGGCCGTTTCCGTTTCGCTGACCGCAACGCCGTGACCGCCGAGGATGATTTTGCTGCGGGGGGAATGCCG
>CAZTDL010000549.1:0-3476 GCA_964612775.1 uncultured Lentisphaeraceae bacterium | reverse complement strand
CGTCGCGGGTGCCGCGGCACGCGGCACGGCGGGGTCCGCCACCGTTCAGTCGGCGGCCAGACCGTTTGTGGCGCGTTCCACCCTGTATGGAGTAGCGTCGCCGGAATCGTTCCCAAGAAACCGCAGGTAGACCCGATTGTTCTCGATCCAAGTGTCCACGATGCGGAAACTGCTGTCGGCGTCGGACGGATCGGTTCCCGCCGCGTACTCGGCGACGGCGGAGAAACCGTCCGCGTCGGTGTCCGCGTCCGGAAAGCGGCTGACACCCCAGCGGTCGAACCACGCGAACGGCACGCCGTTGGTGGAGGTGGACCCCGTGTGCGCAAAAGCGTTCGTCGTGATAGCGACATCGTCGAGCAAGCCTTGCCCCTCAACCATGAAACCTGAGATCGCGCGGGCACCGGAGCCACCTCGCCCCGGGCTGTTCGCACACATGTACCAGGGGCCGGGGGAGACCATGTTGTCCGGGGCCTTGTACCCGTACGGTGTCGGGCAGAGGGAACCGTTGACGCGCGGGCAGAAGAAAGTGTCCCCGCCCGGGCTGCTGCTGTAATCCATAGCCGCACTGATGCGCACCCACTGATCTTCACCGATGGGCGGCAGCGTCAGCGGGCTCCAGCGCGGACACCAGATTCCGCCATCGTTGATCATGTGCAGGACATGAAGTACCCCGTTTGAGTCCATGCAAAACCCGGCCTGTGCCGTGTTTTCCAGCAGGGACGGCAAGTCCTTGTTTCTGACCGCCTTCACCATAAAGTCCACATTCACGTTCTGGCTCTGAACGCCGTTGACCGTACGCTGCAACGTATCGTTTGCCTGCAAGACCTTTGTGTGCGCCGCCTCCGGCAGCGGGAATCCGGGTGGCGTGGCGGCCACGCAGGCCAAAGTCATCACCGTTCCTTCACCGGGAGCACCGGTCCAGCCGTTAATCCCGTGCAGCGATATCCCTGCGGCATAATCCTCAAAGGGCTCAATGATCGGCAGGTCGCCCGCCTGAGTGACGACAGTCAATGACACCGTGATCGCCTGCGGCGTATTGGTCACATTCGCACTCGTGACGGTGATCGTCGCGTTGTAGGTTCCGGCCTCCAGCAGGCTGGTGTCATAATCCACCTGGATCGTCTCGGCCGCACCTTCCAGGCAGCTCCCGCTCAGAGGCGAGAGCGTTAACCATGCGACATCATCTGAAACCGTGAAAGCCATCGGCTGACGCGAACTGCTTTTCACTGTGAAGCTCTGCGACGCCGCATTCGAGGCGCGCGCGCACTCAGGCGTCAAGGCGGCTGCGCTGACCTCCATCGCTGCGGGTGCCGCGATGGACACGGTCTGGTTGAGCGCCACATCCGCGACGGTCTGCACCGCCCCACCAGGCCAAGTAATTTCAAGGTCAACCGGCTGCGTCGAGGCACCCAGTCCGAAGTGCAGGGTCAGCTCATTCTGACTGCCTTTGCCGGAACCGCCCTCGACCTGGCGTACCAGTGTCTGACCGGGCAGCGATATCCTGACCTGAGCGCCAATCGCCGCGCGGTTGACAGTCACCCCGTCACCCGCGAGCCGGACTTTCAGCCAGTTGTTGGCGTTGCCCTGATTAATAAAAATCTTGTTGTTGGTGATAAGATCGGGAAATCCGTCGTTGTTGACATCACCCCGGGCCGCACCAGCGGTTTCGCCTAGATCTGAGGGCAGTCCTTCTGAGGTGGTCACATCGGTAAAATGCCAGTTGCCGTCGTTGCGCCACAGTCTTGAATTATCGATCGCGCCGCCGGTACCGACAGCATAAATTGTGGTGAAAAACAGGTCCAGATCGCCATCGTTATCATAGTCGGCAAGCATCGGCGTGCAATAGGACTCCTGGTAATCGGCACCCTCGATGGTCCAGCGGTTGACAAACGAATAGCCTCCTGAGGGCCCCATGTTCTGCATCATCATCGGCCGGTCCTGTGAGAGATCAGGGTGGGCGAAATTACCGATGAAGAGATCGAAATAGCCATCATTGTTGAAATCCCCCCAGCACGACCCGATCGTGTGCCCACGGTCATTATATGTCGTGCCATCCCCAGCCACGCCCCGTGCTGTCGCGACATCGGTGAAGTTGCCGCTGCCGTCGTTGAGCCACAGGTTGTTCTCGCGCAGACGGTAGCAGGAGACGTAGATATCCTGATCGCCATCCTGGTCGAAATCGCAGGCCGTGACACCGCGGGAACGGTTGTTTGTGGTGGCGTTCAGGACTGTCATGGAGAATGAGGAGCCGGCATTATTCATCAGAACCGCATCGGGAAATCCGGAGGGGTCGGTTGAACTGAGCTCATATCCGGTAACATAAAAATCCAGCCAACCGTCGTTATTCCAGTCGCCCCAGCAGGCACCCTGCCTACTCCCGTTATCATAAGTAGAGACACCATCAATAACAGCAGGCGGCAATAGTGGCATAACAGAGTTGTCATGATAGGTCGAAAAGCTTGTGCCGCTGGTGTTATTAAGCCGTTGAAGATAACCATTTCCTACCCAGGTAAAGCGGTCGAGAAGTCCATCGTTGTTGTAATCGCCCCATACATAAGAACCTCCTGCGGAGCCGACAAAGGTAAAGTTCGTGCCGCCGTTGCTGCGGTAAAGATGACGGTCGTTATTGAAGTCCACATATCCGTCATTGTTGAAATCAATCAGACACACATTATCACTGCCGGCGATGATCCCGCCCGGGACGAATGTCGTTGTCTGGTCCACAAATCCGGCGAGAGACGTAAGGGAACTCACGGCGGTCAGGACCAGACAAAAAAGGGTTAGGGGGATTCTTTGTATTTTCATGTTTTCTTTCAAGATCAGGACGGAAGAGTGCAACCCTTTGGTTGACTGGTTTGACGATAGATGTGTCACGGGAGTGAATATGACGAACGGTAGAGGCAGGATCTGTATCCGTTCAATACGGCCATCACAAAGACCGTTCGACGCACTGAAAGCAGGGGTCAACACAAACAGACACTCGCTTTACAGAATTCTGATCACGGTGCCGCGAAGCGTTTTCAGGATCACCTGATGATCGATCAGAAGGATACTGGCATATGAGCCTTGAGGAACGTTGTTGAGCGTCCAACCGCTCAGATCCGTCGCTCCCTCGACCGTCTCGGCCGTGAAGAGCACCTGATCTGAATGCAGGGCACCGCTGCCGGTCAGGTTGACGGTCGCCTCCGAGGGGAGCGTCAGCGTGCCGGTTACATTGACACATCCCGCCGTCTGGGTGCCGCCGTCGTAGGTCCAAGACACATTCGCTCCCTCGGCAAACGTCAGGTTGGTGACACTCGTGGCCACCGTTCCCGCAGCGCCAAACATGCCGTTCGAAGCGATTGTGATTATAGCGGAGGGCATGGGCGAACTGCCGCTGATCAGCAGTGTGCCGCCATCGTTCACGTTGACCGTCGGCGAAGCTAGACTACCGCTGACCAACAGCGTGCCGCCGTTTACCGTCGTGGTTCCGGTGT
>CAZTDL010000548.1:0-3476 GCA_964612775.1 uncultured Lentisphaeraceae bacterium | reverse complement strand
CTGATCCTTATCCGTGTCCATCGCCTTCACCTCCACGTCACGCAACGGAACCGGCACATCCTGCTCGCGGAAGTATCGCGGATTCTGTCCGGTGATCGAAAAATAGAGCAGCGCACCCAGCCCATACACATCCGCCCGTTCGTCCGACTCGCTGGCGTCCGTCTCCTGTTCCGGCGCACCGTAGCCCAACGACAACAGCTTCTCGCCAGGGACCGTCAGCTTGACTTCGTCCTTATGCATCAGCCGCGCCAGCCCGAAATCCACGATCTTGGGCTCGTTACTCTTGTCCAAAAGGATATTGCTCGGTTTCAGATCACGGTGGATCACGCCACTGGCATGCGCATAGGCCACCGCACGCCCGATCTTGAGCAAGAGATCAACGGCCTCATCGGAAGAAAGCTGGCCATGTCTCGCCACGTATTGATCCAGCGTCAAAGGCGGATTCGGCTGAACCAGCCCGCCCGCGCCGACCTCGCTTTTAACGGTCGTGTCGTCCGGCCCCGCCACATACTCCATCGCAATGAACGGACCGTCGTCGTCTTCGCCCAACGCATATATATGCACGATATGGACATGGCTCAAGGTCGCCACAGCTCTCGCTTCATGCAGAAAACGCTGTCGCAAAGTCGGAATCGCCTGAGCCTGATGGTTCAACCGCTTGATAGCGACAAAACGCCCGAGGCGACGATCCCGCGCAAGATACACCACGCCCATGCCGCCATTGCCGATTTTGCTGTAAATCGTATATTGATCAAACAGCTTGTCGTTTCGAGGCTCTTCGAACGACGGTTCCGAGCCGGGCACGACCCTAACCGTCGCGTCCTCTGTCTTAGCAGGAGCGGCCATTCGCTCGGTCGGCGGCACCTGAATCCGGGTTGTATTTTCTTGCTGCACGGAACTCTCCCAGCCTTGACGGTCCAACGTGATTCGCGCGGACCTAAGGGCGTGAAGGTTAAGTATACGTTTTGCCGACCCTTCTCGTCAATTAAAGCGGTCTGTCACTTGTCGAACACAATGAAACACGCATCATGCGGAGCCATGAAAAGCGAAACCGTCACCCGGTTGTCAACGCCTCTGGCAACATCTTGAATCACAAGCTCGGCCTCGCCTCCGACCGGATTCCAGCGGGTCGGCACGCCTTTCCCCGTATCCCGAAACACGCAGGACACAGGACCCGCCACGGCGCTGCTGTTCACAAGGTAATAGGTTTCATGCGTTTCCGACGTCCGATGAAGAAAGTCCATTTCAAGGCCTTCCACATCCGACCGCCACTGAAAATCCGCCATGGGCATACCGGTCGTTCCACTCGCCCGCGCCACGCCGATATTCGTGTCGCCCCGTTCCAACAGCCGCGCAAACGCGGCCTCCTCTTCCGATGCGCCGTCAGCCACCAACCACACGCGGACACCGTGCGCCGCCATTTGCCTCACGATGCGTTCCGCACGCTTATCGTTCAGCGCCTCGGCTGTCACGGCCAGCGCCCCATACGAGCGGTCCGAATCGAACCAGATCTTTCCGTCTCTAACCGCGGAGGTCTCCAGCATCGCCCCATCCGTGAAATCGCACGCATACGCTCTCAGCAAACCGGGCGGCCGTAGCGCCCACACCAGAAAATCGGCTGCCGCTTCGCCCTGCTGCAGAAACACCTGACACCGGGCCGCATACACGCACGCGTCCCTCAATTGGCGGAAAGGCACATCCTCCCCCGGCACATGGCCCTCAGCGTCAAACAATATGCGCGTCGCGCCGGCACTCAGCAATCGGTCGATCTCGTGTTTTAAAGGAAACGGCAACAACAACGCGTCCGGCGTGGTCACGACCGACCGAACATCCACCCGACCGAGCACGAACCGCCGCCCCATCGCGCGCGCACCGCCGGCGGCCAAAACATTCGCCTCCTGCCGCGCCTTACTCCGGGCCTGCGGCAGCATCGGGCGACGGAAATAGAGCGCGACCTCCACCGGTGGAACAGGCACCTCGTCAATCCTGATTCCGGCCTCCAAACCGGCTTCATGCACCAATTCTTCCACGTTCTTTCCGATACGCTCGCTCCACGTCTCAAGCACAGCCTGAGCCACATTCCTCCGCACGTAGGCAGCCGTTTCGCCCCCCCCCACCGCTACGCCCGCCAATGAGGGAAGATACCGCACAAGCCCCAACCCGCTCCGTTTCAGGAAAGCGGCCGGCAGGTCACGCGGCCACACCAACTCCGAACATGCAGGGCCCGAGAGCTGATACCAAAGAACGGTATTGCCGTAGGTCAACTTCAAACGGTTTTGGCTTGCATACAGCCACTGATTCACATGGCGATAGAACGTTGTCCCTTCCAGCCCGTCCATCACCCGCGGCTCCACATCCGCATGCCCGAACCGATACACGCGCCACGCCCCCCCCGTCGGCGCCTGCCCCCGCCCTTGCGTCAGATCCACAATCTGATACGGTTGAAGCTCCCCTTTGACTTCAGGCACCGCCAGACACGCGATCTCCTGATATCGCCCCGTCGGCTGGCAGACCTGCGGCTGCCTGTTCGTCGCGCACTCCGCCTGATTCGTGGCCAGAACGGAAGACCAAACCAGTTTCCGCGCGCAGGGCATGTCCGACGCCTCCTCCGCAGAAAGCGCGAAGTCGCGCACCCCCACTTCCAGTCCAAGCTGCCGGGCCCGCCGAGCCCCCGAAACCAACATATCCCACACCGCATCGTTTGCCGTCGGTACGGCGATCAAAACCCCGCCGGCGCCGATTTCGCAAACGCGTTCAAGTTGCCGCGAAAACCAGTCTTTCCCTGTTCCGCCCCCATCCAATGAAAGCGCCACACACGGCCGGGCGGCATTCGCCGTCGGTTCGCGAAACTGCTGAACCCACGCCGATTCCTCAGCCTGAAGCGTCAGACCGATCAATGCGCAAACGGCACAACCGTGCCGCATATCCCCTAGGAATAACATGAGAAAAATGTATCACATTATCGTTTCCTCTTCCACTCAGAGCATAAGAGCAACGAAAGGATCACGATGAAAATGTGAATTTTTCCCATATATTTCCACATTCACTTGACGGATCTGGGCCGATTATTCATAATGACGGTTTGTTTATCAAAAGAAGGAGCACGTTATGAAGATTAAAGCAAAAACAACTGTTGCGAAAGTTATCACAGCCAAACCTGCTGCAAAGGCGAAAACTGAGAAGCCCGCAACGAAAAAGGCCGTGCCCAACACCCGTCGCGTGATCTTCACCGTCCGCGCGGAAGTTAACAGCAAGGTGTTTCTCGCGGGCAGTTTCAACGATTGGAATCCGACTGCCAAAGAGATGACCGACAAGAAAAACGAAGGCATCTTTACCGCCACGCTGACGCTCGCTCCCGGAACCTATCAGTACAAGTTCGTGATCGACGGCACCTGGTGTGCGGATCCCGAGTGCGCGGACTGGGTGCAAAACGATCACGGCACGCTCAACAGCGTTAAGACGGTCACCGAATAGAA
>CAZTDL010000547.1:0-3480 GCA_964612775.1 uncultured Lentisphaeraceae bacterium | reverse complement strand
AACGCCCTCTCAGGTCCATGACATGCGGGATCTTTCGATCACGCGCTTCCCGGAAGGGTCCGTATTACTGGGCCAAGCGACGCCGAGCGGCCAAAAGCCGCAGGTCTGGTTCGTGCCGAGCGGAAAACTTGTCGCCTTCTGGCGGCTCGGGCTTGAACAGCATATCGTCTTCTTTGACCGCCCCGGCGACCTCGCGGCACGGCGTTTCAACGCGCTGCCGAACATCGACGAACTGGTGGTGCCTGACGGATGCCGAGGCTGCGAGCAACTCTTCACGACGGTGCCGTTCACCCAAGCGCCTTTACCCGCGCCAACCTTCGGCGAACTCCTGACGCCTGCGTTTCGCGCCGCATTCGAGATGCTGTTGGGACGCGACGGGGTTAGCGACGATTTCTGGATACTGAGAGGCGAACCGGGCGTGTTCGCGGTCGGGGCCCGCCGGAAAGGACGCATATGGCAAGTGGGCGGCATCACCGCGATGGCGCAAACCTTGACCGTGCGCGTCGAAGACCTTTGGCTGCGCATGCCGGAGAAACTGAGATCCCCGTCATACACGGTTCACCTCTTGCGCGACCCAATCAAGAATGAAACGGGCGAAGCCATCGAAGAGTCTTTTTTCAAACAGGCTCCGGACGTACGCGTGGCGTTGGATCTGGCGAAAAACGGCGGTTTTTTGCTGACCGTCGAACCCGCGTTTTTTCTATAGCGGCGAAACCGCAAGAAAGCTAAACTATCGGCATTGTGTTTCTGCGAGTTAAATTCTTAGTTTTGAGGTGACTATGTCTCTGCGCCATCTGACCTTGTTCGCAATTGGTTTAACATCGGTTTTTTGTTCGCGGGATGCCGCTCGTCACGGGCCAATACTCCACGCGCTCCGCAGGTTTCCCGCACGGCGATGGATGTTCTGATCCAAGAGGGCGACGTTTCCGACATGCAGACCCAGCAATACAAATACCGCCAAGAATTGAGAGCCTATATGGAACGCGATCTTCCTCGCCGTTTCAGCCGGTATGGCTTCGACGTGAAGATTCTGCGCCAGTTGAGTGAACACCAGTCGGCGGAAGGACGTTATCTGCTCACGATCCATTACGACGCCTATAACCCCGGCAGCGCCGCCGCCCGATACACCGTCGGCTTTGGCGCGGGGGCGGCCTCGCTTGATCTCAGCGCCACCCTTCAAAAAAACAGCGCGGCCGAGCTGTCTTGGAAAGATGGGTGCGGCACATCCGGTCACTGGTCTCGGATCGTCAACAAACTCGACGACAACATGGCAAAAAAACTCCGCGAATTTTTCTCAAAACGCTAGCGGATGACGGCAAGCCCCAATATCACGCGAACCATATTCCGCGAAACCGCCGCACTCGCGGAAAAAACAGCGCTGGTTGACGAATCGCGGCAAATCACCTACGGCCAACTTGCGGAAGCGGTCACGTGTTTGGCAACGGTACTCAAGGAAGCGGGCGTTCGCCCGCTGGACCGTGTGGCTTTTCTCTGCCCGGACTGTATCGATTACGTCCTCCTGTCACTTGCGATCCTCTCATTGGATGCCGCGGTTGTGCCCATCGCGCCGGGATTGATGTCGGACGAGTGCGCAGTCTTGCAGAAGCAAATGGATGTCCATCATGTTCTGTCCATCGCCGTTGAGCCGCAGTCCACTCCCCCTGCCCCGGCCGGGCACACCATACGTAACACGACCTGTCTGACGAGGACCTTCTTGCTGTCGGCACGTTGCCCGCTCCGCCTCATGCCCGACGGGTATGCCGCTATCAATCCCGCCTTTATCCGGTTTTCATCGGGAACAACCGGTGCCAGCAAAGGCGTCGTGCTCTCACATGCCACCATTCTCGACCGCACGGACGCCGCCGACCAAGGGCTTCACATCACCTCAGCAGACACCATCGGTTGGGTTCTCTCCATGAGTTTCCACTTTGTGGTTACCATTCTGCTCTTTCTCCGCAAAGGCGCCACGATCATCCTTTGCGGCTCGCCCATGCCCGACGCGCTGATCGACGCCGTCCACAAACACCCGCTCACCGTGCTCTACGCCAGCCCGCTTCACTACCGTCTGCTTGCGCTGGCCAAGACGTTGACTCCTGAGCATTTCGCCAGGTTGCGCATGGCCGTTTCGACCGCCATCAAACTGCCGGAAGCCGTCGCTCAAAATTTTCACGCGCGTTTCGGCATTCATCTGACCGAGGCCTACGGAATTATCGAAGTGGGGTTGCCCTCCATCCATCAGCCGCAGACGCTCTGTTACGACGGACGCTTGGGCAAGCCGTTACCGGACTACGCCCTCAGGCTCGCAGAGAACGGCGAGGTGCTCATCCGTGGCAAAGGCCTGTTCGACGCCTATTTCTGGCCATGGCAGACGCGTGAAAGCTGCCAACCCGGGGGATGGTTCCACACGGGCGATCTGGGGGAAATATCGGAAGACGGCAGCCTGACCTTGATCGGACGCTGTAAAACCGTGATCAACTCTTCAGGCATGAAGATCTTTCCGCAGGAGGTCGAAGAGGTTCTGAACCAGTATCCGGAGATTGCGGAATCCCTCGTGTTTGGCGAACCGCATCCCGAATACGGGCAACTGCCCTCCGCAAAACTGGTTCTGAAAGAGTGCGCGGCCGGACTGGACATGACCGCGCTCCGCGCCTTTTGCCGCGCCCGCCTGGCACTTCACAAAATTCCCAAAACCTTCACCTGCGTCCCCGCACTCGAAAAAACCGCCAGCGGAAAAATCCGCCGCTCGTAACCCGCTCTCTATTTGCCGCCGTCTTTCTCAGGCGCAGGAAGCGTGATCTTCCAGAGACGGGCGATCGTCTTGGCGATATCGGTATTATCGATGGGGCCGCTAAACAGATCGGCCCCCGGACCATAAGCGAAAAAACGGACGGGCACGCCGGTGTGACTGGTGGTCGCGTAATCCATCACCAAGGTGCCTGAGGGCTTATTTGTGATCGCGCACGTGATGCCGCCGGTTTCGTGATCCGCCGTCACCAGCACCAACGTGTCTCCCCGTTTTCGCGCATACTCCACCGCGCTCTTGACGGCCCAGTCGACCTGTACCGTTCCCTGTACCGTAAGTTCGGGTTTGTTGCCGTGCCCTCCGCTATCCGTGATCGCACATTCCACCATCAGAAAAAAACCTTTGTCATTTCCGGACAGCCGCGAAATCGCGGTCTCTGTAAGTTCGGCCAGACAGGTTTCAGAGTCCAACGTGCCTTTCGCCATGAAACCAAGCACTTTTTTATCCGGGCTCACACGAGAAAACGTCTCACGGGTATCGATGACGGCATAACCCGCATCACTCATCTCTTTCACCATATCCCGCGCGTCTTCCCGTTGCCCGCCCGACTGTTTCGGCGTAAACCATCCGCGGCCATTCATGTTCCCGATCAGAATCTCATAGGCGCTTGTCGCGGCCCATGCGGCAACATTCGTATACGCCCCACGGGCATTGACGTGAGCATAAAAACCGGCGGG
>CAZTDL010000546.1:0-3482 GCA_964612775.1 uncultured Lentisphaeraceae bacterium | reverse complement strand
GGAACGCATCCGCATCAGCGTCGCAGACACGGGCGACGGATTGTCTCCCGAGAAATTGGCACAACTGTTCCAGCCCTTCAACCGTCTTGGGCAAGAAACCGGAACGGTGGCAGGCACGGGCATCGGGCTGGTGGTGACAAAGCAATTGGCCGAACTGATGGAGGGCGTCCTCGGTGTAGAAAGCAAGGTCGGGGAAGGCAGCGTTTTTTGGTGCGAACTGTTCTCGGCTAGAATGCCCCTGCTTTCTATCCAAAGCGACAAAACCGATGCCGCCGTCCAACCGCAAGTGTCGGTTGGCGCGACGCAACACACCCTGCTTTACGTCGAGGACAACCCGGCAAACCTGAAACTGGTCAAACAGATCATTGCGCGTTATCCTGATATTCACCTGCAGACTGCGGTAACCGGCACGCTCGGGATTGAGCTCGCCCGCTCCACCCGTCCCGATGTCGTCCTGATGGACATTAACCTGCCCGGCATCAGCGGTATCGAAGCGCTGAAGATTTTGCGCGACAATCCGGCTACGGCCCACATCCCTATTGTTGCGCTCAGCGCCAACGCTATGCCTCACGATATCGCGATGGGTCTGGAGGTCGGGTTCTTCCGCTATCTCACCAAGCCCATCAAGGTCAAAGAGTTCATGGAGACACTCAAACTCGCGTTCGAATGCGTGGAAAAGGGCAAAGAATGACCGAAAGCAGAAAGTCTCAGACGCCCAATATCCTGATCGTGGACGACACGCCCGCCCATGTGCTTCTGCTGGCGAGAATGCTGGAGGCGCGCGGCTACAAGACGCGGACCGTTCTCAGCGGCCTGTTGGCGCTGCAAGCCGCCCGTGCGGCCCCCCCCCGAACTGATTCTGCTCGACATCGCCATGCCGGAAATGAACGGCTACGAAGTCTGCGAGCAACTCAAGGCCGACGAAACGCTGAAAGAGATCCCCGTCATTTTCATTAGTGCGCTGAGTGAAACGATGGACAAGGTGAAAGCGTTTCATGTGGGAGGTGTGGACTACGTCACAAAACCGTTCCATTTCGAAGAAGTCTATGCCCGCGTCCAAACTCACTTGAACATGCGCCTACTGGAGAAACTTCGCGACGACCTCACTCAGATGGTCATCCACGATCTGCGCAATCCGCTCACCGCCATTTTCGGTGTCTTGGAAATGCTCGAACTGAAAGAGGGGAAGACTCTGTCCGATGACACCCAGAAATTTGTCAGGAGTGCGTGCCAGAGGAGTGTCAAGGACATGATCGCCATGATCAGCTCAATCTTGGATGTCAGCAAGATGAATGCAGGCGCGATGAAACTCCAACGCGAACCGTGCGATATTAACGCGCTCAGCGGCTCCGTTGTCGATGCAGCCAAGCCCTTTCCCGGGAACCGCACGGTGAGACTTGAGGCGAATGGGGTATTACCGACCATCACGATCGATGGAGGGCTGATCCGACGGGTCATCCAAAACCTGCTCGGCAATGCGCTTAAATATACACCGGAACGCGGCGGCGTCCGCATGGCCGTCACTTCATCCGCCAGCGAGGTCCGTGTCGCAGTCACCGACACCGGTTCCGGTATCGCGCCTGAAGATCAGCATCGCATTTTCGAAAAGTTCGGCCAAGTCGTAGACCGCCAGAAGCGCGTGGGCACAGGCTTGGGATTAACGTTCTGCAAATTAGTCGTCGAAGCCCACGGCGGGCATATCGGCGTCGAGAGCGAAATCGACAAAGGCAGCACCTTCTGGTTTACCTTGCCCAGAGTGGACAGTAAAAATCCGCTCTGAACCGTACAGATAGACCGTTGTCGTTGCAAATTCAAAAAACAAACGGATTAGGCACACGCATGACGTTGAAAAACAGGGCGTGGGTCTGCCCGATATCCGCAACAGAAAAGGGAGTCACGCACAATGAATACGGACATACTTATCGACACGGCGAGAGCGCTGGTCGCTGATGATAAAGGGCTTCTGGCGATGGATGAAAGCAATCCCACCTGCAACAAACGTTTTGAGAAGTTGGGTATCCCCCAAACCTCGGAGGCCAGGAGATCCTATCGGGAGATGATCGCAACCACACCCGGTCTCGGCGAGTGCGTCAGTGGCGCGATTCTTTACGACGAGACGATCCGCCAGCAGACGACAAAAGGAACTCCTTTTGTCCAAGTCATTGTCGATGCGGGAATCATCCCCGGCGTCAAAGTGGATGCCGGTGCCAAGGACATGGCAGGACATCCCGGCGAAAAAGTTGCCGAAGGCCTCGACGGGTTGCGCGACCGGTTGGCCGGATACGCACAAATGGGCCTCCGTTTCGCCAAGTGGCGCGCCGTGATTGCCCTGGCCGATGACCTTCCCAGTCGGGGTTGCATCGAGGCCAACGCACACGCGTTGGCCCGCTATGCCGCGTTGTGCCAAGAAGTCGGGCTGGTGCCCGTCGTCGAACCGGAAGTGCTCATGAACGGAACGCATACCTTGGAGCGGTGTCGCAAGGTGACGGAGGACGTCCTGCACATGGTTTTCAGTCAACTCTATACGCAGCGGGTGACCTTGGAGGGGATGATTCTGAAGGCCAACATGGTATTGCCTGGGCTGGGTTGCCCTCAACAGGAGACCGTCGATTCGGTGGCCGATGCCACAGTAACCAGCCTTCTGCATGCGGTGCCCGCAGCCGTGCCGGGGATTGCATTTTTATCGGGCGGTCAATCCGCCGAACTGGCCTCGGCCCGTTTGAATGCCATGAACGTCCGATTCAAGTCGCGCGTGCCTTGGGCTTTGGCCTTTTCGTTTGCCCGCGCCATTCAGCAACCGGCTTTGGAAATCTGGTTGGGCCAAGACGCCAATGCGAGGGCGGCCCAACAGGCGTTGCTTCATCGAGCCAGATGCAACCGGGCCGCGCGCCGCGGCGAATATACCGCCGCGAGTGAAAGGACGGGAGTATGACGGCACGCATCGCGCCGCTGACCACGCCTGCGGCAAGGCGGCTTCTGCGGCTCCACCTCATTCGTCACGGCGAAACCGAGTGGGCACTCTCCGGCCAATACACCGGACGCACGGACGTTCCGCTGACCACGCAGGGTGAAGACGAAGCGCGGGAGGTCGGCCGGCACCTCCGCGGCATCCCGTTCGCATATGTGCTGACCAGCCCTCTGCAACGCGCTCTGAAAACGTGCGCGCTGGCCGCGTTGGGGCCCGAGACCAAGATCGAACAGGATCTCACGGAGTGGGATAACGGCGAGGATGAAGGACGCACCCCGGCGGAGATTCTCCAGTCGCGACCGGGATGGAATCTCTTTCGAGACGGCTCGCCGCGAGGGGAAACACCCGGCCAGATTTCCGCACGCGCGGATCGTCTCATCACCCGGCTTCGCACGCTGGACGGAGATATCGCGCTCTTCTCCCATAGTCACTTTGGGCGCGTTCTCGCCGCACGGTGGATCGGGCTACATGTCGAACAAGCTCAACGTCTTCTGCTCGACACCGCCTCACACAG
>CAZTDL010000545.1:0-3485 GCA_964612775.1 uncultured Lentisphaeraceae bacterium | reverse complement strand
CGTTTCGTTTCGGTCCCGAGGTGGCGGATGTGGTCGTGGACGGCGCGTCGGTCGGCGCGGTGGCGGCCTATACGTTTGAAGACGTGAGGGCCGACCACGCGATCACGGCGAGGTTCCGCGACCCCTTCGCATCGGCGCTTGTGCCCGCGCTGACCAACGGCCCCTACCACAGCAGCGCATTCTGGAAGGATCCGGCGGCGGTGCTCGGCCATCCGTGCGTGGCCGACAAGGATGACAGCGGAGCCTCGATCCGCGAGTTCTCGCTGGTTTGGCCCGCCTGGTACAAGGGCGCCACGAACGCGGCGCTCGTCGGAACGCCGTACGCGAGCGCATCCGCCGGCCAACTCCAAAACAACGGCTGCGGACTGAAACAGGGCGGACAGATTGTCGCCGAGTTCGCGGAAGCCGTCAGCAACGACGTGCGCAATCCGTTCGGCATCGATCTGCTCGTCCACGGCAACGCGTTTTTCGTCGGCAGCGGCTACAACTATTCGAACAGCAACATGGAGGTTTACATGATCAAGGCGTTCGGCGGCACGGGCGCGTTCGGCGAGCCTGTGACGGTCAGCGTAGCGCAGTACGCCGAAGGACCTTGGTATACTTACCCGAACACGTTCGGCGATACGCTGTGGCCGACCCAGCCGTTCCAATGGGATTGGGTGGCGCACGACTGGTCGACGCGTGAGACGGACTGGACCCGTCCGGCCGATCCCTCGCTTGCGGCGGCCGGGATCACCAATGTCAGCGCGGCGCGAGCCGTCAGTCTCTACGACGGCTCTGCGGGCGGCACGGGTTTCGATCTGGCGGAGTCGGGCTTCGAGTGGGTCCGGTACGTGAAGATGACCGACCCGGATAACAACCAGGGCGAGATCTGCGGACTGGCCGATGTGGCGGCTTATCTCGGCACGTACACGGTTTTCGCGGCGCCGTCCGACGGCGGCGCGGTGACCGGCGCGACGGGCTCTTACGCGTCGGGAACGGCACTGACGGTGACCGCGCGACCGGCCCAAGGCTACACCTTCGACGGCTGGGTCTCGCTGCCGTCCTGCGCGCGCACGAACGGGGACTCTGCGACATTCACGGTGAACCGGAACATTGAGATCGAGGCGGCGTTTCGGCCGTCCCGCCGAACCGTGATCATGCTGAAATAGCCGAAGGGAGGGACAGACGATGAACGGGTGCCTTTGCAATCGTTGGCAGGTGCGGCCGCTGCTGATTCTCGGCGCGGTCGCGGTCGCGTGGCGCGGTTCAGGGTTTACGCTGGACGGCATCGAGCGCTGGACCGGCGAGGGGACGAACCGCTCGGCGCTGGTCGTCGACTGGCACGACGGCACGCGGCCGCACGCGCTGGCGTGGGGATTCCGCTGGAACGGGTCGGCGACGGCGCTCGATTTGTGGCGCGCGGTCGCGGAGGAGGATGCGGGACTGACGGGGACAGAGACCGTTTCCGACGGGGACGTCCGCCTGACGGGCATCGAATACCGACGGCCCGCGCGCGAAGGCGATCTGTTGCCGGGGACGGGTGCGCACGACGTGCGTTGGACCGCCTACACATGGGATCATACCGGCGACGTTTGCCGCGCGGGCGCGTGGAGCCACTGGCGCTGCGATGGACAGCCGGAATACGGCGTCACCAACCTCGTTATTGACGGAGGGAGGTTGGATGTCTGTCCGCTGACCGACGGTTCGTGGGACGTCTGGAGCCTGGACGCGGACGGCGGCGTTCGCGCGCCGGGGCAACCTGCGGCGGCACTCTGTTATCCCTTCGCCGATACGGTCGCGGATTATGTTGAGGGCTCCGGAACGGGCTATGCGGACTGGCTGTCGGGCGATCCGTTCACCGATCCGGAGACGGCGCTCGGACGTCCGACCGTAGACACGACCGGCGACGACTGGTATATCGACGGGGACGAACCGGTACCGACCGTTCCGGTTTATCCCGCCTTCCGCTCGTTCGAGCTGACGAGGATCGGTAAGGACGGTTCGCTGACGCTGGCGTTCGACCACCGCGTGTACGACAACCCAGACAACCCGTACGGGGTCGACTTCATCGTTTTTGGCAACAGCTTCCAAGTGGTCGGCAGCGGGGCGGGCTGGAATAACGGCGATCCGAACTTGACCGGGAACGGCGGTTCGGCCTTTGTCGAGAAAGGCAAGGTCTCCGTCAGCCAGGACGGCATGAGCTGGTTTGCCTATCCGTCGGGAACGGCCGACAAAGGCGCGGACGATTTCGCGCCGACGCTGGGGCGCGTGTACGATACCAACCGCGTGGAGGCCGCACTCGGCGATTGGAACGCGTGGTGGGGCGGTCCGAGCGATCCCACGGTGCCGGTCGATCCCTCGCTGGCGCCGTCGAACTGGCTGCGGATGACGGTGGCGGAGATTTCCGAACGCTACCGGGGCAGTGCGGGCGGGACGGGGTTCGATATCGGCGGACTCGATTTGGCACCCGATTCCGACACCGGCTGCAAATGGATTCAATATGTGCGTGTTGAGCGCAGCGGCTCCGTGAATCCCGAGGTCGACGCCGTCGCGGACGTCTCGCCCGCCGCGCCGTACGATCTCTGGCGCACCGGGCGGTTCCCTTGGATGGCGTCGCCCACCAACGAGGCCGACGCCGCGGACGCCGACGCGGACGGCGCGGCGAATCTGTTGGAATACGGGCTAGGATGCGATCCGACCAATGCGGCGGAGGTACCGCCGTTCACCGTGGAAATCCGTCCGGCGGACGCGCCGGACGCCTTCCGTTTGTGTTATGCCGTCGCAACAAACGCTCCAGACGTAACGGTAGACGTGGTTCGCACGGAGAACCTGACGTGCCCGAACTGGCGGACGAACGGCGTGCGGGCCGCGGTCGCGGTGTCGATGCCTGCCAACGGCGTCCGTCCGGTCGTTTCGGATATGCCGATGACCGGCGCTTGCGGATTCCTTCGGCTGCGGGTTCGACATGATGAGTAACGCGTCCTGTCCTCAGCATGGTGCGGCGGCTTTCACGCTGTGGGAACTGTTGGCCGTCATCGCGATTATCTCGCTTCTGGTCGCGGTTCTTATCCCCTCCTTTTTGAAAGTTCGTGAAATGGCGTGGCGTTTGGACTGCCTCTGCAACATTCGGGAGATGGTGTTCGCCGCGCATCAGTACGCCTGCCAGCACGAGGGCCGTCTTCCCCCCGCCTACGTGCGGGACTACACGGCCAAGACGACGGTGACGTGGGAGTCGTTCCTCTGGGGCACGGGCACGCAGCATCGCGTGCAACAGTGTCCGGCCTTTAAAGGCTCCGCCATGTGGCAGGGCGATTTGTATACGGGGTACAACTATAACGCCAGTTATTTGGGAGGTGTCACTCTCCTTCGGAAAGGCGTCCGGTTGCCGAACTCTACGGAATCGGTTCGTCTCTCGGATGTCAAAGCGCCGGCCGAGTGTGCTCTGTTTGGCGATGGCGAATACGAGAGCGGCTCCAACAAGTTAATGCGTTCGCCGTTTCCCG
>CAZTDL010000544.1:742-3488 GCA_964612775.1 uncultured Lentisphaeraceae bacterium | reverse complement strand
CGGCAGCCAGAGGTTGGGCAGGCCGCTCCGCTTCAGCGCGGCAAAAAGGGCGTCGGGGTCGCCCGCCCGCGGGGTGTGGCAAACGACGAGGTCTTCGCCGCGGGTGCCGTCGGCGATGCCGAGCACGGCGATGCACGGTTCGGTGCAGCCGCAGGCCTTCCGGAGGATGTCTTCGTGGTCGCCGTGGGGAACCATTTCCCCGCCGATCTTGCTGAAGCGCGAGAGCCGGTCGGTCAAGAAAAGGAAGCCGTCTGCGTCGATGCGGGCGATGTCGCCGGTGTTGTACCAGCCGTTGCGGATCGCCTCGGCGGTTTTGAAGGGATCGTTGAGGTAGCCCTGCATGACGTTCGGACCTTTGACCCACAGCAAGCCGGGGGTGCCGGACGGCAGGGGGGCACCGGTGTCGGGATCGGCGATCTTGAGGGCGATGCCGGGAAGCGGACGGCCCGCGCTGCCGGACTTATGGCCGATGGTTACCGCGCGTCCGTCGGCGCGATCGGGCAACCCCATGGCGACCACCGGTGAAAGTTCTGTGGCGCCATATCCCTCGAGCGGCCGCAGACCGGTCGCCTGTTCAAAGGCGTCCGCCAGCGCGACCGGGAGTTTCTCGCCGCCGGTGAACACGTGGCGCAGGCTTGCGAGGTCGGCGGGCGCGGCGCGGCGCAGGTACGTCTGCAGCAGGGTGGGCGTGGTGAGCAGGGTCGTGGCGCGGGCGTCGCGGATCAGACGCAGCACGTGCGCGGGTTGCAGGGGGTTGGCATGGAAAACGGTCGGAATGCCCGTCAGCAGAGGCCACCAGATGGTGCCGAGATAACCGAAGGAGTGAAAGAAAGGCAGGGTGGCGCAGAGCGTGTCTTGACGCGTGACGGGCAGGACGTTTTCCAGGGCGTCGAGGTTCGAAAGCAGGTTGGCATGACTCAGCATGACGCCTTTGGGCGTGCCGGTTGAACCGGAGGAGAAGATGATGCAGGCGGTCTCTTCCGGGCCGGGCGTTCGGTTCTGTGCCAACACGCGTAACGGGGCAAGACGGGCGTACAGGAACGCGATGACCTTTTCTTGGAGCGTGAGTCCGGCGAAAAACTCTTCCAGAAAAATCAGGCGGGCGGGCGTCTCCGGCAAGGCGACGGTTTCGATGAAGCGGCGTGAGGTGATGATGTGTCTCACGCCGCTCTGCGTGACGGCGGAACGGAACGCGTCGGGGGCGACGGTCCAGTTGAGATTGACGACGGTTTTGCCTTGCAGGGTGAGGGCCGCGTTCGTAAGCAGGCCTGCGACGGAGGGCGGCAGCAGAATGCCGACGCGCCGTTCGCGCGCGAGGTGCGAGGCGAGACGGGCGTTGAGCGCAACGGCGCCGGTCAGCAGCCGGCCGTAGGTGACGGCGTGTCCGAGCGTGTCGCGGGCGATTGGGCGCGACCCATGGCGGCGGGCTTGGCTCAGGAAGCGGTGCGCGAGCGTGTTGCCGGTCCGCACCGCGTGTCGGGCGGCGGTTTCGGCGCCGAGTTCGACGATGGCTTGACGGGCCTCCTCCGCCGTGGCGTCGGGCGGCAGGGGTTTGCCGATGCGGACGGTGACGCGCAGGGGCAGGCGGCGTGGCCATCGGAGACCGGGTTCGCCGTGGCGGAAACTGAAGATGCTGCCCCAAAGGTTGTCCAGGTGGATCGGGATGATCGGGCAGCCGGTGCCTTTGGCGATCTTTTCAAACCCTTTGCGGAACGCCTGCAGGGTGCCGGTGCGGGTCAATTCGCCTTCGGGAAAAAGGCCGACCAAAGCCCCTTGAGTCAGCGCTTCGCGGGCCTTGTTGAGCGACTGCGCCAGGGCGTGCGGGCCGTCGCCCGCGCGGAGCGGAATCGCGCGGGTGAGGCGAAAGAGCGGACGGCACCAGCCCCAGCCCGCGAAGATGTCGCGCGACATGACGTAACGGATCTGGCGCTGGGTGACGGATTGGATGATCGGCGCGTCGCTATACGCGGTGTGGTTGGCGATCAGCAGCGCGCCTCCTTCGCGCGGCAGGTTTTCGAGACCGCAGACCTCGACGCGGTAGAGAAGGCGCGTCAGGCGCGAGACCAGGAAACGGACCGCAGGGTCGGGCAGTCGGATCAGCGCCCATACCGCGGTGACGCCGCCGATGCCGCCGGTGAGGAGCATGCAGGTGCGGGCGTCGAGATGCAGGACATTGAAGAACCCATAAAACAGGCCGGATGAGACGACCATGGCGGAGAAACTCCAGAATTCGACGGCCCCGAATATCTCGCCTCGGTTTTGCGCGGGCGTTTGGGCTTGAAGAAACGCGGTGAGCGGCACGATGCACAGGCCGGACGCCACGCCTGACAGAATCAGCAGAGCCGCCATGGCGGCGCGGGATGTCGCCACGCCCAGACCCGCGAACGCCAACGCGAGACCGAGAGCGCCGATCGGGATAAGGCCGACCTCGAGCGTGTGCGGGGAGCGGCGCCCTGTCAGCCAAGCCCCGAACGCGATGCCTGCGGCCACCAACAGAAAAAGGTAACCGCTGGCTTCAACGGAGAGCGCCGCGATGTCGCGGGCATAGACCACGAGGTTCTGCTGGAACAGAGCGGCGATGCCGGAAAAGACGATGGACCCGAGCGCGGCGCGTTTGAGCCAGACGCGCGGGTTGAGTGAGCGCAGGGCGCGAAGCGCGTCGGGGATGATCCAGACGGAGGGCGCGGAGATGCGGTTTGCCGCCGGTGTGGGCGGCATTTTTTATTTAATGATACGGCGACCGCCG
>CAZTDL010000544.1:0-732 GCA_964612775.1 uncultured Lentisphaeraceae bacterium | reverse complement strand
CGCCGAAAGCGCGACGCAGCCCGCAAGAACGGCGGCGCCGCTCATGTGCAGGGTGGTTATCGCGAGCGAAGGAAGAAAGAGGCCGAGAATAATGGCGAGATACGACGCGCCGGTCATTTGGCCGTTGGCTTGGGCAAGGTGTTCGGGTGCGACCAGCTCAGGCACGATGCCGCGCTTGACGGGGCCGAAGAAAGCGCTCTGCGCGGCCAGGAGAAAGAGAACGGTCTGCATCGGCCATGCGCGGCCGGAGCCGAGGGCGGGGAAGGCGAGCAGCAGCAGAGCCAGTTCGGCCCATTTGACGGCGATAACGAGCGTGCGCTTGCTGTGGCGGTCCGTCAAGGCTCCCGCCCAATTCGAAAAGAGCAGGAAGGGGATCACAAGCAGGGCGGTGGCGATCGACAGCGTTTCCGTCAGGTTTCTGTTCAACGTGGAAACCAGATAAATCACCGTCACCATCTTGAACGTGTTGTCGATCATCGCGCCGATCGCCTGTGCGAGGTTCAGCCATTTGAACGCGTGTGTCATAGGAATCGCTCCTTGGTCTTTGTTTTATGATGCCGTTTCCTATCGCAAAGGTCGGGCCAATCCCCTGTTTCTGTTATAAGTATATGATGAATAACCACTTAGTGTATGATCGTCAAATCCGATATAATTGATGATAGACATAAAATGAATATCAGTGGTACATTTAATGAATGGCTACTCTGCTAAGATTGTCAACGGAAGACCGCG
>CAZTDL010000543.1:0-3500 GCA_964612775.1 uncultured Lentisphaeraceae bacterium | reverse complement strand
ATGACGCAGCTGAGGAAGCGGCTGTGGGACAACATCTTCACGAACGACATCCATTGGTATGTGCGCGGGTTTTGGAGCCGGATGGAGGATTTCTCAACGCTGTTGCTCGGTGAAACCGGGACGGGCAAGGGGGCGGCCGCCTTCGCGTTGGGACGTTCGGGTTTTATTCCGTTCCTCTCGGCGCGTCACGCCTTCGCGCAAAGCTTCACGCGCGCCTTTGTGCCGATCAACCTGTCCCAATATCCCGAAACGCTGATCGAGTCCGAGTTGTTCGGACACCGCAAGGGCGCGTTCACCGGCGCGGTCGAGCGGCACGAGGGCGTTTTTGCGCGATGTAGTCCGCACGGCGCGATCTTTCTCGATGAGATCGGCGACGTGGCGGAGCCGGTGCAGATCAAGCTGCTGCAGGTGCTTCAGCAGCGCGTTTTCTCGCCGGTGGGCAGCCATGAGACGTTACGGTTTGAGGGGCGCGTGATTGCGGCGACCAACAAGGACCTGGGCGCGCTGCGGCGTGCGGGCTCGTTTCGCGACGATTTCTTTTACCGTCTGTGTTCCGATCAGATCGAGGTGCCGCCGTTGCGTCTCCGGCTGCGGGAAATGCCGTCGGAGTTGGAATCGCTCGTGCGGCATATGCTTCAGCGGATGTGCGGCGAGGTGGACGGCGACGTGTTGAGAAGCGTGTTGTCGGCCTTGCGTCGCGGTGTCGGGAAGGGTTATGCGTGGCCCGGCAACGTTCGCGAGCTGGAGCAGGCCATCCGGTGTGTCCTGCTGACCGGCGCGTATCAGGGGGATGGCGGCGCGGCGCGGAACGGCGATGCGTGGCTTGAGGCTTTGGAGCGGGGCGAGCTTACGGTGAAGGCGCTGACGGCCGACTATTGCCGGCGTCTTTTCCGGCGTTACGGCCGGTACGAAGAGGTCGCGCGGCGCACGGGGCTGGACTGGCGCACGGTGAAGAAGTACGCGGACGGGCCGGCGTCGCGTTTCGCGGGATCGGAAGTTTCGGCCGCGCGGGAAACGTGACTTTGCGCGGCCCGATTGAGAAAATCATTTTTGCATTCTCTTTTGCCCCGTTTTTTGCTTTGCTAACGGTGTCTCAAAACGCATGAGGTAGCGCCGTCCGGCGCGATGAAACGCACGAACCAAAAGCGGGCGACGAAAGGTTCGCCCCGATAACTCCGAAGCCTTTTCCTATGTCCCGATTTGTCATTAAAGGCGGCCGGCCGGTGAGCGGTGTCCACCGCACGCCCGGCAACAAGAATGCCGCGTTGCCGATGTTGGCCGCCAGTCTGCTGACCGCCGAGCCCGTCATCCTGAGCAATCTGCCGCTGATCGCCGATGTGCGCACCATGTTGGAACTGTTGTCCGACATGGGGGCGGATGTGGTGCTGAATGCCGAGACGCACACGGCGCGCATCTGCGCCAAGCGCATCAAGAGCACGCATCTCAATAAACTTTTGTGCGGCAAAGTCCGTTCCTCCATTTTGTTCGCCGGGCCGCTGCTGGCGCGGTGCGGGTCGGCCAAGCTTTATCCGCCGGGCGGCGATGTGATCGGCCGCCGGCGCATCGACACGCATCTCGACGGGTTTCGCCAGTTGGGCGCGACCGTCAGGACCAACGGCGCCTATCTGTTTAAGGCGCCGCGGCGTCTTGAGGCTCAGCGCATCCTTTTGGATGAGGCGAGCGTGACGGCCACCGAAAACCTGATCATGGCGGCCGTTCTGGCCAAGGGCGTGACCACGTTGTACAATACGGCGTGCGAGCCGCACGTGCAGGATCTCTGCCGCATGATCAATGCCATGGGCGGCAAGATCACGGGGATCGGAACCAACCGCCTGACGATTGAGGGCGTGGAGTCGCTGCACGGCACGGAGCAGCGGGTCGGACCGGACTACATCGATGCGGGCAGCTATCTGGCGGCGGCGCTGGTGACGAACGGCGAGCTGGCTATCGAGGGTGTTGAGCCGTCCGATTTCGAGACGCTGGAGAAACCCTTCAAACGCTTCGGCGTGCGCTGGACGCTCGATCCGCAGGCCAAAACGCTGAAACTGCCGTCCCGGCAGAAGCTCAAGACGAAATACGATCTCGGCGATGTGATCCCGAAGATCGAGGACGGCCCGTGGCCGATGTTTCCTTCCGATCTGATGAGCGTGCTGATCGTGCTGGCCACGCAGACGCGCGGCACCACGCTCTTCTTCGAGAAGATGTTCGAGAGCCGCATGTATTTCGTGGACCACCTGATCGGCATGGGCGCGCGCATCGTGCAGTGCGATCCGCACCGCATCGTGGTGACCGGCCCCGCACAGCTTCACGGCACGCGCGTGGCGAGTCCCGATATCCGCGCGGGCATGGCGTTGCTGATTGCGGCGCTGTGCGCCAAGCGCGAAACGGTGATCCAGAATGCGGGCAGCATCGATCGCGGGTACGAGTCGGTTGAAATCGAGCTGCGGCGGCTGGGCGCGAACATCGAGCGCGTGAACGACTGAGCGTCGGGGTGAGCGATCGGACGCAGGACGGGTTGGGCGCGTGACGCCTTTCGCAGCAATTCGCGGAGGATTTCTATGGCCGATTTTCTGGGCGGTTACGGACCTGTGACGCAAGCGCTGTTCGCGTCGCTCTTCACGTGGGGAGTGACGGCGTTGGGCGCCGCCATGGCTTTTTTCTTTAAGACGATCAACCGCAATGCGCTGAACGGCATGCTGGGCTTCGCGTCGGGCGTGATGATCGCGGCCTCGTTCTGGTCGCTTCTGGCTCCGGCGATCGAAATGACGGAAAAGGCGGGCGGCTCGGGCGTGGTGCCGGCGGTGACCGGCTTTCTGGCGGGCGGCGGTTTTCTTTGGCTGTCGGACAAGCTGCTTCCGCATCTTCATGCGGGAGGGCACCACAACGCCGAACCGGAAGGCCTTCCCACGCATTGGCGGCGCAGCGTGTTGCTGGTGCTCGCGATCACGCTGCACAATATCCCCGAGGGGCTGGCGGTGGGCGTGGCTTTCGGCGCGCTGGCGACGGACGGCAGCGGGGCGACGCTGGGCGGAGCGGTGGCGCTGGCGCTCGGCATCGGCTTGCAGAATTTTCCGGAGGGCGCGGCGGTTTCGGTGCCGTTGCGGCGCGAGGGTTTCTCTCGCTGGAAGGCCTTTGTTTATGGGCAGGCGTCCGGATTTGTGGAGCCGGTGGCGGCGGTGGTGGGCGCGTATACGGTCTCCGGCATGTCGGTCGCGCTGCCCTATGCGCTGGCGTTTGCGGCCGGCGCGATGATCTATGTCGTGGTCGAGGAGCTGATTCCCGAGGCGCAGCAAACGCGCGGTTCGGACGTGCCCACCTTGGGCGTGATGGTCGGCTTCGCCACCATGATGTTTCTCGACGTGGCGCTGGGATAGACGGGAACGCGTCGATAGGGGACCTGGCTTTTGAGGAAACGCGTTGAAAAAAGCGGTTTACCTTTGAAGGGGGTTTCGGTAATCTATGAACGCTTCTGATCATGCGCTGAAAGGGGGCGTTTCTGG
>CAZTDL010000542.1:1562-3506 GCA_964612775.1 uncultured Lentisphaeraceae bacterium | reverse complement strand
CACCGTCCGGTGAAAAAAGCATGTAAGTTTGAGGGCGTCCGGGTTGCTTGTCCTTTAATCGCGCGAATCTTCGCAAACGGGGAATCCGGAAAACCGGCAAGCAAGGAAAAGCGAAGATCGGTCGAGCAGGGGCGGCTGCCAGGGAGGTTCGACATTCTTTTCCGTCATCGCGCCACGCGATGTATGCGACTGAGAATCTCTGTCGGCGGGTCTGGGCGGCACGTCTTTCCGAACAGGTCGGTCACGGCCCGTTTTTTGAATTAACAGACGAAAGGTTATATATCCTCCGAACGACAATCAGGACTTGACTGCGAAGAGGGGAAACAGTTAACATATATACCGTTCTGTTAGGAGGAGGTGTTCGGATGAAAAATGTTTGGAGATCCATCGGTCTCGGGGGCGTGCTGTTGGGCTTCACGTGTTTCTGCGTTCCGGCGGGCCGCGGGGCGCTGGTCGCGCACTGGTCATTCGACGATTCGGGCAACCGGTTCGCCGATTTGAGCGGGAACGGACGCAGCCTGACGGGGTCCGGCGTGATCGCTTACACGGCGGGGGTCAGCGGCAGCGCCATGCACCTGACTGGCGCGGGCAAGGTCTTCCGTGATTTCGGCGGCGATGTGAACATGGATGAGTTGACCGTCGTCTTTCGCGTCTACCAGCCGGCGGGCGCCGCCGCGTGGAAGGATTATGTGGAGCTGGGATACCACACGGATTTCGGTGCCGCTCGCTGCTACGTGCTGGAACGCGACAACACGGACAAGGTGATGGGGTATAACCTTAAGAACTTTGTCGGCGCCTCTGTCGTGGATGGCGTGGTCAAACTGACTAACGCGTGGCATTCCGTCGTTTTCCGTGCGAGCAAGACTGAGAACCAATCCGGTTTCACCGTCGACGGCGTGCCGCAGGGCATCTATGGGTGGAGTTGCGTTTCGAATCTGAATATCGTGACGATCGGCAGCGCCTACGCGCTCGACCGATACATCACAGCGGATATTGACGATGTGCAGATCTACGATACCGCCCTTACGGCGAATGAGTTGAACTGGCTCGACGTCCATCCGGGATCGAACCTGCTGCAAAGGGGGCAGGGGCCGCTTCTGGCGCACTGGACGTTCGACAACGCGGACGACCGCTATGCCGACACGAGCGCGAACCTCCAGTCGTTGACCCCTGTCGGCAACGTTGGCTTTGCGGGCGGCATGAGCGGTGACGCCCTGCACCTCGACGGTACGGGACACGCGGTAACCGATTTCCGGAATCTGGGAAATCTGGCGGAATTTTCGATCGGCCTGTGGGTCAATACGACCAACAGCGCGTCGGCGTGGACGGATTACTGTGAAATAGCGGTGCCGGCGACGAACACCACGGGATACGGCTATGTGCTGGAAAGAAACGATCAGCACTCGGCGTCATGCTATGTTGAGAGCGGCAGCAGCATACCCGGCGTGTATGCCACGGGCAGCGCATCCGTCAACCTTGAGAGCGCCTGGCACCATCTCGTCATCGTCGGCAGCAAGAGCGCCAATCGGTTGGTCATCTATGTCGACGGCGTCTCGCGTGTCAGCAGTTCGGCGTGGTCCGCGACCGCACCGTTCGACTTCATGACGATCGGCGCACGCCGCAACGCCGTCAACCGCCGCATCAAGGCGGACATTGACGACGTCCAAGTCTACGGTTACGCGATCGGCGCGGCTGAGGTCAACACGCTTTTTCACCGTCGCGGACGAACCCTCTTCGATCCTCCTGTGGGAACCTTGATCGCCATACATTAGGCTTATGACGGTTTCGGGAGGAAGCTGTCAGCAGAGGCGTTCGGCGGTAACCGACGAGACGGGCCGGGATTAATGGATTCCGAGAAGGGTGCCGTCGGCCTTGGTCCGTCCCACCATCATCAGATCGATAGCGCCATCGGGATCTTCAATGCGGATGCCCCACAGGCGTTCG
>CAZTDL010000542.1:0-1552 GCA_964612775.1 uncultured Lentisphaeraceae bacterium | reverse complement strand
CTGCAAAATCGGAAAGGCGGAATGCCGCGCCCCCGATTTTGCGGCCTGTTGAGGTGCCCCCCCCCAATTCTGGTAGGTGATCGTATTCGTCGTCAGCGTTCCCCCCCAGTCCTCGGCCTTGATGCGCAGCGAGTGGGTCGATATCGGGAATCGGTTTGGGTCCAAGGGACGAACCGTGATCGGATTATAGTCAAAGGTAATGTCATCGATGATGAAGACGCAGTCTTTCGGGTCTTCGACCGGCGTCGCAAACATGAATTCCATATAAAAGCCGGTGCTCAGCACCCCGTTCACGGCCAGTCCTTTGAGCGCGGCCATCGGATTGGCCGGCGCGACGCCGTTCTGAGGGTAGACGAGGATCGTGTCGCCGGTGACGTGGATGTTGGCCGTTACGGATCCCTCAACCGTGTTCCACACGCGTGACGCCGTCGATATCCCCGTCAGTTGGAAGTCGTTGGTAATCGGGGTGTCGGTCAGTGTCCGGCTGAAGGTTGCCGACGTCAGAGGGAAGGCCGTCGCGCCGTTGGTGAGCGCTTGTGTCGCATTGCGGTAGATGCCCGCCACGGCAGGATCAAAGGACGGCGTATTATCCGTAAAACGCAATCCGTAGACGTCCGTCAGTACGCCGCCGCTTCCCGTGAAATCGTCCAAAGTGAAGGCCAGTCCGTTGATTTTGCCCGATCCGACATCGTATTGAATGTCGAGCGCCGTCTTTCCCTCCCCGGTCAGATTCGTGCCCCAGAGCGTGCTGCCGGAAAACGTCAGAGACCAGTTGCCGATCGGGTTCCTGTTCCGGTCGAGAGGCGTGATCACGAAATTATAATCGTCGCCGTTGGCTTCAACCAGAAAGAATCCGCCCGAAAAACCATTGGTCACGGAGGAGGCGAACGCGACCTCGGCCGTTGCGATGTTGCCCGCGAAATTCACGCCGAGACCGCTGAGGGCCTCGGCCACCGACACGCTTGCGCCGTTGACAGGTTTGCCCACATAGCTGTACGTCGCCCATGCGTTGGTGGGACCCTCGATGTCGGCGTGACGGCCGTCCGCCAACGTGATGGAGGCCAGATCGAAATCATGCGTGATCCTATGGACGTATGTGCCGCTGTCGTCCGGACGGGGCATGGGATTGAAGGTCGCGCTTTGGATTTTTTGAATGGACAGGTTGAGATCATCGATGTCGGTTGAATAAAGCAATTCGTCGAAGTAAGCGGTGCGGCCCCCGATAAACTGTGTCGAAAGTTCAGCCCGGTCGTGGTCGTAGCCGGGGGAGATGAAGGATATCGTCGTATAGCTGGCGGCCACATGGTTGTCGTGCAGGATGTCGCTGCGCGTGGGGTTTACCCAGACGGTTGTGCCTTCGAAGGCTTTGTCTGAAGGATCACCGCCGCTGATGAACGCTCTGACCACGAGGTGATACGCTTTGCCGGAAATGTAAGCGCCCAGATCCAACTGAACCTGTTCTCTCAGCCGCGCGAAAAGGCGACCGTTTTTAATGCCGAGATCGATCGCCATATACGTTGCTCCCGCCGCGGTGTAGCGCCATGTCGCATAG
>CAZTDL010000541.1:0-3510 GCA_964612775.1 uncultured Lentisphaeraceae bacterium | reverse complement strand
CGCATGGCAAGGTCTATTAAGAAGGGCCCTTACGTAGAGAAGAGCCTGCTCGAGAAAGTCGAGAAAATGAATGCGTCCGGCAGAAAACAGCCGATCAAGACCTGGTCGCGCCGTTCCATGATTCTACCGGATTTCGTCGGTCATACGTTTGCCATTCATAACGGCAAGCAGCATGTGCCGATTTTTATCACCGAGAACATGGTCGGCCATCGTCTGGGTGAATTCGCGCCGACGCGCACGTTTAAGGCGCACGGTGTCCATACGGACAAAGCGGTCGCAAAGTAACGGAGTTTTAGAACAATGGAAGTGACTGCCATTACCCGTAACGTCAGGATGTCGGCCCAGAAAGGTCGCCCGCTGGCTCGTAAGTGCCAGGGGCTGCCCGTGGCTGCCGCCCTGAAAGTTGTAGAATTTAGCCCGCGGAAGGCCGCGCTGGTTCTGAGCAAAACGCTCAAGTCGGCGATTGCCAACGCGCGGACGAACGCGAATCTCGACGTGGATACGCTTAAGGTTAGCCAGTGCGTATTCGACGAGGGGACACGTATGCGCCGGTTCTGGCCGCGCGCTCGCGGCAGCGCGAGCCCGATCGCCAAGAGGCTGAGTCATTGCAAGGTTGTCCTGACCGACGGTCAGTAAGACTGGCGACTTTTTAAAGGAATAAGACTTTGGGACAGAAAGTAAATCCGATTGGTTTCCGAATCGCGGTTGACAAGCAGTGGCGTAGCCGTTGGTTTGCCAACAAGAAGCAGTTCGGCGATCTTCTCAGGGAAGACCTGATGATTCGCGAGTTGGTGAAGCAGCGCCTCGAGAGTGCAGCGATCACGAAGATCCTGATCGAGCGTTATGCGAACCGCGTGCGCGTCAACCTGTTCACAGCCCGTCCGGGCGTGGTGATCGGGCGCAAGGGCCAGGACGTTGACAAGATCCGTCAGGACTTGGCGAAGAAGACCGGCAAAGAGATCTACCTCGAGATCCATGAGGTGCGTGATCCTGATGCGAATGCGCAGTTCGTGGCTGAAAGCATCGCGCAGCAGGTTGAGCGCCGCGTGGCGCTGAAGCGTGCCATGAAGCGTGCCGAGAAGGTCGCGATGGACATGGGCGTGGACGGTATCAAGATCCGTGCGAGCGGTCGTATCAACGGCGCGGAGATTTCCCGCGTGGAGTGGAGCAAACAGGGCAAAGTCCCGCTGCACACGCTGCGCGCGAACATCGATTATGGGTTTGCGGAAGCGCATACCACCGCGGGGTTGATCGGCGTCAAGGTCTGGATCTGTAAGAAGGACGATTTCCAGGCGGTCCGCCCTAGCGGACAGAGGAGGAGAAAAGATGCCCCTAATGCCTAAGCGGGGTAAGCACCGCAAGCAGTCGAAGGGTAACCGTTCGGGGTTTGCTACCTCGGGTACGCAGCTCGCTTACGGTGAGTTTGGCCTTAAGGCGCTGGAGCGCGGTTGGCTGACGAACACGCAGATTGAGGCGTGTCGTGTGGTCATCAGCCGCGAAATGAAGCGCAAAGGCAAACTGTGGATTCGCATTTTCCCGGACAAACCCGTCACCCGCAAGCCGATCGAAGTTCGTATGGGTAGCGGCAAGGGCAATCCGGAGTTGTGGGTCGCCGTGATTCTTCCCGGCAAAATGCTGTTCGAGATCGGTGGCGTGCCTGATTCCGTGGCTCGTGAGTGCCTTCGTTTGGCCGACACGAAGCTGGGTATCCGGTCGCAGCTTGTCACGCGCAATATAACGGGAGCGTAACGGAACCATGAAATCAAGAGAATTAAGAGAACTCGGAGCGTCGGAACTCGACCAAAAGATCCGCGAAGTGTCGCAGGAATTGAGCGACATGCGGCTCAAGCATAAGTCGGGCGCCGGTGTTGAGAAACCGGTCCGTATGCGTACGTTGCGTCGTGAGATCGCGCGTATGAAGACGGTCAAAGCTGAGCGGGAGGCGAAGTAAATGGCCGAGAAAACAGAAGTTCGCGGCAGCCGCAAAGTCCGCAAGGGCAAAGTGGTGAGCAAGAGCGGCGAGAAATCGGTTATCGTGCAGGGTGAGCGTCGTGAGGTCCACCCCGTCTACGGTAAGGTCATCCGCCGGTTCCAGAAGTATCACGCGCATGATGAGGCGAACACTGCCAAGGTCGGGGACTCGGTCACCATCATGGAGACCCGTCCGCTGAGCGCGACCAAACGGTGGCGTATCGTGAAGCCGGAGGAGGCTAAGTAACATGATCCAGGAACAGACGATGATGGTGGTTGCGGACAACACCGGCGCCAAGCGTGCCATGTGTTTCCGCATCCTGGGCCAACGCAAAAAGTTCGCCTACTTGGGCGATGTGGTCCGCGTGGCCATCAAAGAAGCGGCTCCGACGGGCGCGGTGAAAAAGGGCCAAGTCTGTACGGCGGTGATTGTTCGTACAGGCTATCCGATTCGCCGCGAGGACGGTTCGTATGTCCGCTTTGACCAGAATGCGTGCGTGATCGTGGACAACAAGATGAATCCGGTCGGCTCGCGTATTTTCGGGCCTGTCGCTCGTGAGTTGCGCGACAGAAACTACATGAAGATTATTTCACTGGCCCCGGAAGTGGTCTGATCCAGTGAGCGACCGTAACGCCGATGACGGGCCGGGGCCGCAAGGCCCGCAGGTGTCAAAACGGTTACGAGTTAGGAAACAGCATGAGTGTTGCTAGAATCAAGAAGAACGATACGGTGATCGCCATTGCTGGCGAATCCGCCGGACAGACAGGCAAGGTCCTCCGCGTTATGGCCGAAAAAGGCCTCGTGGTGGTGCAGGGCCTGAATATGGTGAAGAAGGCCGTTCGCCGCTCACAGACCGCTCCCAACGGCGGTTTTGTGGATCGTGAGTCGCCGATGGATCTGTCTAACCTGATGCCTTATGATCCAGACAAGAAAAAGGGCGTCCGCATCAGTAAAGTCCGCGAGGGCGATAAGATGGTGCGCAAATCCAAGGCTTCGGGTAAGAACCTGGACTAAGAGGGACGGCAATGGCCAATCTTAAAGAAAAATTCAACACAGAGCTGATGCCAAAACTTCAGGAGAAGTTGGGCGTCACAAATAAGATGTTGATCCCCCGCCTCCAGAAGGTGGTCATCAACATGGGCTTCGGTATCGTCGAGAAGGATGTTCAGAAGACGATCATCGACGATCTGACGAAGCTGTCCGGCCAGAAGCCGGTGTTGTGTAAGGCCCGCAAGAGCATTTCGAACTTCAAGTTGCGCGAGGGCATGGTCATCGGCGCGAAAGTGACCCTGCGCGGCGAGCGGATGTTCGATTTTGTCGAACGTCTGGTGAACAGCGCGTTGCCGCGTATCCGCGACTTCCGCGGCGTTCCCAATCGCGGATTTGACGGGCGTGGAAACTATACGCTGGGCTTGAAAGAGCACACGATTTTCCCCGAGATGGTCGACACCGGCACAGCGGGTACCGATGTGGGTATGGACGTCACATTTGTCTCGTCGGCGAAAGATAACAAGGCTACTCGCGAATTGCTCGCGATT
>CAZTDL010000540.1:0-3520 GCA_964612775.1 uncultured Lentisphaeraceae bacterium | reverse complement strand
GGGAGAATATGCGAGCTGTGCATCGGCTGGCCTTTGCAGACGTGGTCAAAACGCTGCCGTGGCCTTCGCCGGACGAATGCTCGGTCCATCCGAATCTGGGCGTGCAGCGGGAATATCTGGAAAAAAGCAACAATGCGATTTTGGCGAGTGCGCGCCAAGTGGAGCATTTGATGGCGACGTTCCGGCGATTGGGCGTCACGCCGCCGCAAACGCCCTAACTCGTTGCGCGGACGGTCGATCATGCGCGATGGGAGGCGGTGTTCGCGTGCGGCGTGCTGAAGGGGAAACTGCCCAATCGAATGCGGCGCGAGCCGGCAGACGACTATGACCGGCTGTTGGGCGTAGAAAGTTTCTATGAGGTGCTGTATACGCAACCCGAGACAACGGGTGAGGATGCGATGGTATCTTTGGCGTTCACGCCGGAACTGGTCACATTGCGGTAGCTTTTTTCGCAGTTTCAAGTGTACCTGGATTATGTGAAGAAGGATGCATGGGTGGCGCAGGGCGAAGGTGTGTTGGCGCAGACGAAGACGTTCTGTGAGCGGATGCTGTCGGAGCGAGACAAGCTTGTGGCTTGGCTGTATCGTTCAGGCGATATGGAAACTTCGCCGCGCAGCTCGCTGATTGGACGCTGTGCGGCATTGTACCTCGCGCCGGATGGCATGTACGACACGCAGGTCCGCATCAAGCTGGCGGCCGATTTTAAGCGGTTTCGCGCCGCAATTCAAAAAATGAATCAAGCGTATGACGGCGCGTCGTCATCGCCGGAGGAATCCATCCGTATCCGTGATCGGATTTTAAGTGAGGGCTTGCCGGGCGATTCGGTCGTGAGGCGGATGTGGGCCAAGAAGGAATGAGTTTGCCGGATGTGTGCGGAAAAGGAAATGGGCGTATGCGCTGGATGACGGATATAAAAAGGCGGGGCCTTTTGTGGCTGTTCGCGGTTGCGGTCAACGCGTGCGCATTGGATGCGGACACGGCTTGCCGGCTGCTGCGCGAATCGGCGGAAAATCAGCGCGAGCTGCAGTCGGAGATTCGTCGTTTTCGGTGTCGGGCGATGACGGTCCCTTCGGTTGTGACCAATCGTGCGGATTCCGCGGAGAACGCGGAAGGCGTTCAACAGCCGTTTGGAAATGCGGACGCCGCGCCTGAAAGGCTCACGCAGGCGGACGTGATCCGGCTGATGAATGCTCCGGAGATGAAAGAGCGGTTTGGAAAAGTGGTGGAGGCGTTCAATGCCCGTCTGCCCGAGTTGAACGCAAAGATGGCGAACGCGCTTGTTTCGGGCGAGACCTCAGCGCCTCTCCGGCCGCTGACAACGGAACAGCTTCGGCAAGTGATCGGCGAGGCGGTTCGCGGCGACGGCGAGTCGTCCGTGCCGCAGTTCGAGGCGTTGAAGCGGTGGCAGGCGGCACAATTGGATCGGATGACGAACGGAAATGCGAAGATTCGGAATTAGGGAATAGGGGTGAACATGAAAAACAACAGGCGTGAAAAGAAGGGTTTGGGAGAAGGGTGCCGAGGGTTGTCCCCTGTCCGTTGTTTTTCGCTCTGGTGCAATTCACGCGGCTCGGTTTTCAATTCGTCATCGCCGAACCGGGGCTCCGTCATGATGGAGTATGTTATCGTGACGCTGGTGATGGCCGTCGCGGTACTGTTCGCGGCGTCATGGCTGACGGGGTGGGACGGCGGTGATACGCAGAATGGAGCGACGGGAACAACCTTCCAATATGCGGGTACGACTTTTGTTAAAGAGTCCGGTATCGGACCGGAGCTGAAGGCGATGTATCAGCGGGTGCAGGCGGGCATCGCGTTGCCGGCGCCGTGATGGCGAATTGAATTTAGCATGCCCGTACCGTTTCCGGGTGGAGCGGAGGGTTTGCGGAACGAAAAAGCAAACGAGGAGAAAAGAGATGAAAACAACGAAAAGCATGATTCAACGCGCGAAGCGGTTTTTGCTTGGACGCGGCATGCGTCGTCTGGCCGGCGATCGGACGGGCGCTGTTATGATGGAATATGTCATTGTCGCCGTGTTGATTGCGGCGGCGGCTGTTGTCGCTGTGACTTATTTCGGCAAAACGATTAAGAACCAGTTCACCGTGAGCGCCAAAGCGGCTGCCGGGCAAAGCGCGGACGCGGTGACGCAACAGGGTGAGGCCGAAAAGACGGCCACAAAGGCTGTGTCGGAAGGCAAGGATCACGCCAACGCGTTTAGCGACAAGAAAGAATAGGAATGATGGACGGCAGCGCGACATACAAGCTGCTGCTCGCGACACCGTGGTTGCTCTCCTTGTGCGTGAGCGATGTCCGTCGCCGTCGTCTGCCCAACGCTTTGACGTTGGGGGGCGCGGCGGCGGCGCTTGCCGTTCTGTGGGGCGCAGGCGGAACGGCGGCCCTGTTGGACGGTTTGGCGGCGGGTGCGCTGTGCGGCCTGTTTCTGCTTTTGCCGTTCTTTTTGCGGGCGGCGGGCGGCGGGGATGTGAAAATGCTCTTTGCGTGCTGGATTATCGCAGGGATGCGCCACGCCATGGCGCTTTTGCTTTTCATGTCCTTCGCCGGGTTCATTCTGGCGGTTGTGATGGCGGTGGCGGGCCGTGTGGACTTGGCGCGGCTGGAGCATGCCGGGCGGTGTCTGTTGGATTGGCGGTATGATCGTAAAGCCGGACGGGCGGCGCTGCCGCCGCGCGAGAGCGAGCGCGGACGCGTGCCGTTCGGGGTGGCCATTGCGGCGGGACTTTTCATGGCTTTAGCATGGGAGGTGTGGCCATGGCCATGATGCCGTCGCATACGGGTTCGCCTCCACAGCGCGGTTCGATGCTAATGGAGTTCGTGCTGGTGATGCCGCTGCTCTTTATCCTGATCATGGGCGTTCTTCAGATTGCGCAAGTCTGGACGGCGCGGATGATGACGCACTATGCGGCGTTCTGTGCGGCGCGCGCCACGCTGGTCGCAAACGACATGGTGGCAGAACATCACGCTTTGGCTGCGGCCAAACAGGTGTGCGCGTGGATGGTGTTCAGCGATTCAGGAAACAACGCCAATATTCCCGGATGGGGAGATATTCCGCACTCGGCGGAACTCTCTCAGCGTGTGCGCGTCAAACGTTGGCCAGGGACGATGATTGGAGCGCCATGGCTTTCCGGCGTACGGGTGGAGTTTGATTTTCCGCTGCTGATTCCCGTGGCGGGGACAATGATGGGATATCTGGCGAAGCATGGAAGCGGAGGCTCGGATTTCAATGTGGGGTCAGGTTGGACAGGGCAGAAAGACTACGGCTCCTATAACGGTCCCTATATCACGCTGACCGAGACGGTTTTGTTGCCCAAACCTTATAAAACCGACAAATATCCATTGTATTAGATGGCGCATTGAGGATGGAGAACGACGAAATGAACCGAACCAACACTGCGAACCGTCCGGAGAGAATCGAAAGGCGCACGCCGTCGACGGCTTCGGGGTGCCTTGCCGCTGACGTGTGCCGTCTGGCGCGGGATGAGAGTGGGGCGGCTTTCGTCGTGAC
>CAZTDL010000539.1:0-3526 GCA_964612775.1 uncultured Lentisphaeraceae bacterium | reverse complement strand
CTCGAGCCGGCTTTTTGCAATCGCGCCGTCAACCTTCTCTTTCAGCGCGTTGCCTTCGAAGCCACGCACTTTCCCGATGAAGGTGAGAAAATCTGTCACAGTCATGGTGTGATAACTTGGCGCATTCTCGGGCAGGTATCCGATACACTGCTTGGCTCCGACGGAGTCGGTGATGATGTCGTGTCCGCAGACAGAGGCTGTCCCAGACGTCGGAGGGATAAAGCCTGTGATCATCCGCATGGTCGTTGATTTTCCCGCGCCGTTTGGCCCGAGAAAGCCCAGAACCTCGCCTTTTTTGACGGTAAAGGAGACCCCTTTAACCGCCTGGAACGAGCCGAAGTTCTTTTTTAGGTTACTTACGGTCAGCATCCTTGTTCCTCTGGTTTGATGTTTGACAGAATATCCGGCCGGAAAACCGGCCGGATGAAAAAAAGTCACGTCCGGCTAGGGGAACCCCCAGCTTTGGTAATGAATTTAGCAGAATGTGTGCCAGACTGTCCATTTTTTGACTCAGAATGGTAAATGGTGTTCCTTGATCTTGCGCTGAATGGTCCGGCGTGAAAGCCCGAGCTGATCGGCGGTGAGGGTACGGTTTCCGTCGTTTTTCTGGAGACGGGTTTCGAGGACCGCGCGTTCGATTTGATCAATGGTCATGGCGTCAGGGATCGCGAGAGAGCCGGGCGGGAGACGGTCCGCCGATAAGGGGCGCGCGGCCCCTCCGGGCAGCGCCGCAGAGTCGGCCGTCAGTATGCCTGAGGGCGAAAGCAGTACGGCCGATTCCACGATGTTGCGGAGTTGGCGCACATTGCCGGGCCAGTCGTAGGCGTCGAGTGCGGCATAGAAGTCCGGACGGACGGCGGTGATGTGTTTGCCGTTTTCGTTTGCGGCGCGGGCGATGAAGCGGTCGGCCATGTGGCGGATGTCCTCTTTGCGGCTGCGCAGGGGCGGCACGCGGATGGTGACGACATTGAGCCGATACAGCAGATCTTCGCGGAAAGCCCCTTCTTGAACCATGGCTTCGAGGTTTTTATTTGTGGCCGAGACAAGACGCACGTTGACTTTGATGACCTCGCGGCCGCCGACGCGCCGCACTTCTTTCTCTTCCAGCGCGCGCAGTAATTTGACCTGCACCGAGGTTGGCGCGTCGCCGATCTCGTCGAGGAAAAGCGTGCCGCCGTCGGCGCGCTCGAACGCGCCTTTGTGTGTGCCGAACGCGCCCGTAAAAGAACCTTTTTCGTGGCCGAACAGTTCGGATTCCAAGAGGTTTTCAGCGAAGGCGCCGCAGTTGACGGCCACGAAAGGCCCGTCGGCGCGCTTGGAGTCCACATGCAGCGCGCGGGCTACCAGTTCCTTGCCGGTGCCGCTTTCGCCGCAGATCAGGATGGTTGCCGCCGTGTCGGCCAGCGCCTCGATTTGCGAAATGACCGATTTCATGCCGGCCGACTCCGCGATGATGGCGGTGGAGGCAAACTTTTCGCGAACAGACTGCGAAAGCTTGTCGACCTGACGCCGCAGGCGTGAGGTCTCGTAAGCGCGACGCAGTTTGGACTGGATGTCATCGAGATCGAGAGGCTTGGTCACGTAGTCGTACGCGCCCTCGCGCATGGCTCGCACGCCGGATTCGACAGAGCCGTAGGCCGTCATAATGATGACCGGCACGGCCGCGTCGAATTTGCGGAGGCGCGCGAGCACGTCGAGACCGTCGATGTCCGGCAGCACAAGATCGCTCAACACAAGGTCGGGCACCTGCTGGCGGAACGCCTCGACGCCGGCGATGCCGGTGCCGGTGCAGACGGTCTTGAATCCCGCATCCTCGGCGGCTTCCTTGACCGAACGCGCATTATCGGGATCATCTTCGATGATGAGGAGTGTGGGGGTGTTGTTGTTCATGGATGGGTTGGGGCAGGCGTTGAGGCGGCTTGCCGTTCGCTCTTGTCCGGGATTGCCGGCAGCGTGATGCGGAGGGCTGCGCCGCCGCCTTCGCGCGCGTGAGCCTGAATGTCGCCGTCGCAGCGGCGGATAGCGGTGCGGGCCAAGAACAGGCCGAGACCTGTGCCTTCCGGCCGCCCGGTTTCAAACATCTCAAAGACCTTCGCGCGTTTTTCAGGAGGAATGCCCGGGCCTCTGTCGAGCACATCGGTAACGAGGCGGTCGCCGCGGCGGGTGATGGTCACGGTGATTTCGCTGCCTTTCGGCGCGAACTGGATGGCGTTCATCAGCACGTTCAGCAGCGCTCGGCGCAGGGCAAAGGGAAAAGCCGCCGCCTGCGGCAACCCGTTGCCGCAGACGGTATGGATGGTGATGCCGGCCTGTTCGACGCGCGGGGCGAGAGTGTCCACGCACTCGCGAACCACCTGTTCGAGATCCACGTTCTCGGGTTTTTCATCGGCCGGTTTGGCCAGAAAAAGGAACTCCTGGAAGACTTTATCCATCCGTTCCATCGTGCGCGCGATCCGTTCCGAAAGATCGTGCACGCGCTCGGGGCGGAAGCCGTCCGGGCGCCGCATCTCTTTGACCAGCATTTGGGCGTCGAGGCGCACGGCGGACATGGGATTGCGAAAGTCGTGCAGAATGCCGTTCGCCAATACGCCGGAAAAGGCGAGGTGCTCCTCCTGACGGGACCGCGCCTCGCGGCGGCGATCCCGCGTGAGGGCAATGACAAGAACAAGGGCGCAGGCCGCAAACGAAAGGATGAGGACCCCGACGGAAAAGGAAAAAAGCGACGAGACCAGCGCGCGCGCGGTCTGTTCCGCCGCACCGACCGCCTCGCGTTTGAACGTGGCTTCGGTCACGACTTTACTGCCGTCTTTGAGCGTCAGGGTACGTGAGATGACGAAAACAGGCTGGTGTACGCCTCCGATCTCGATGGAGCCCTGCGACATCTCCGTCTCAGGCACCCGGTTTGTTGCGGCCAGGAGCGCGGTCTCCGGCGACGGCGGTTCGGGCGGCGGAGGCCGCAACCCGCCGGCTTGACGGTGGAAGATCGTGACGCCGTCCCTCGTCACCGAAATCGACTGGACGTCTTTTCGCACCGAAAAGGCGCTGTCAACCACGGTGGAGAAATGCCGCCAATGGGCGGGCGTGAGGTTGGGCGTGCCTGCGATGCTGAGACCGTTGATGGCGTCGAGAAGCGCTTCCCCCTCTTGCAAAACGGTCTCGGTTGCGGCGAGATGGGCCTGCCGGTCATGCTGGCCCTTGAGAAAATGCAACACCCCCCCCGCGATCAGCGCGGACGTCAACAGGGCCAGCAACAGGATCATTTCCAGTCGCCCGGCGTTATAGGGTGCTATGGGGTGAACGTTTTGCATGCGTGAGATCCGGTTTGCGTATCAGCAGGGAGTGTGCCGAGGCGCAAAACGGAGCGAGAGAATCGAAACGATATCCAATAAAAAGCGAGCCATTATAGGTTGATGGAAATGAAAGAACAAGCGGGAATGCGACAAAATGGCGCTGTCAGGCGCGACAGCGTGTCGCGTTCCGGCAGGGGCGGGCGCGCCGTAGGCCGACACGGGGGTGGGGTTTGAGC
>CAZTDL010000538.1:0-3537 GCA_964612775.1 uncultured Lentisphaeraceae bacterium | reverse complement strand
ATGTGTCCTGCATGTGCTGGATGAGTGGCTGAACGCGACGGTGATGGGCAGCCACGGCAATTTCGCGGACGACCGTTCGCTGACCAATCGGATTCTTAAGGATTACAAAATCCTTTACGATGACGAGGCTCTGGCCACGACGATCGCACCCGAAAACTGGAGCCAATACACGCGGCAGCAGGCGCGGTGGATGCGCTCTTTCCTGCGGGAGATCGTGAAAACGGGCCGGTTCATGTGGCGTAAGCACCCTCTCCCGTCGCTGTCATGGTATGCCATGATGTGGATGCCGATCCTGGAGCCTGTTGTGATGGTGCAGGCGCTGCTGATCGGCCCGATTTTGGCCGGCCAGATCACGGCCTCTTATATGATCGGCGTGTTGGCGATTACGACGGTGTGGTCGTTGCATTTCTGGGTCTCGACGGGCCGGCGTTGGTGGTGGGCGGGATTCGTATTCACGCTTTCCTATATCGGCTTTTACAGTTGGCAGATCTATTGGGCGCTGTTGACCTTGCGCGGTAAGAAATGGGGAACACGAGGATGAAAGCAACTGAAAAAATGGACGATGGCAAGCGGGTCCCATCAGAACCCGATGTCGAGGCGGCGCCCCTTCCGGCCAAAGTGGATGAAACGTGGGAACGTCCTGTGCCCGTCGCGAAAGACCGTAACGTTCGGGCTTGGCTCGTTTTTTTGGGCCTGATCTGCTTTGGTGTCGCGCTGTGGACGCCGCTTCGCATGCTCTATTACCGCTATGGGTATGCGAAGACGGAAAGGGATGTCAAACGTGACGCGGACACGTTTGTGGCGATCGCCTATTACGGCATCAACGGCGAGGTGCCGGAAGGTTCGCAGGATATCTCGAAAGACGTCTTTGCCGAACAGCTCCGGCTGCTGCGTGCGAACGGGTATGCGCCGATCGGCCTGCAAGATGTTTTGGCGTTTTACAACGAAGGGAAGCTCCTGCCTCGCAAGGCGGTCCTGATGACGTTCGAACAGTCGCGGAAAAGCTCTTATTTCGAGATCCGCGATATGTTGCATGCCTATAAGTGGAAGGCGGTCATGGGCGTCAATACCGCGCCTATGCATGTGAAAGACGCGCAGGCGCTGCTGTGGCCTTACCTGCGGGATATGCTCACGATGGGCTCTTGGGATCTTGCGGCTCAGTCGGAGCACGGTTTCGATTTCATCGAGACCAGCCCGTCTGGACGAACCGGCGCCTTTTTCTCGAACCCCCAGTGGCTGGAGGCCGAGCACCGCTATGAATTACCCGTGGAGTTCAACAAACGGATCGAAGAAGACCACGCGAAGGTCATCCAGGAGTTCGAGAAAGAGACGGGCGCCAAGCCGGTCGCGTTTTTCTTCCCTTACGGCGACTATGGGCAGTATGAGGAACAGGCCAAGGTTGTGCGCGTGTCAAACATGCATCAGGTGGAAACTCATTACGGACTCGGCTTTATCCTCGGTCAACTGGCGCTGAACACCCGCAACAGCGATCCGCGTCGTCTGAACCGGTTGCTGGTCAACCCCGCTTGGACGCCACAGGAGTTTATCAGTAAGCTTGAGACCTTCTGGCCGTTAAAACCCGTGTACAGCGAGGGGAGTGAAAGCTGTGGCTCCGAACGCTGGATCGGGGAGAGAGGGGATGTGTTTGTGCGCGATGATGAACTTGTCTTGCGTGCGATTCCTCCCGTGAATCCGGTGATGACTTTGCGGCAGGCGCCGACATCGGCCACGGCGGGCGCCAAAGCTTGGCTGGCGGGAAGCGACACGTTCAAGGACGGTTTCCTTTCCATTCGGTTTCATCTTAAGCGAGGCCGCTTTGGCGTCTATCTGCGTTCGACATCTGTCGGCGAATATGTCTATTTCAGCCTTGATGATGGCGGCAAGGTTTCCGTTCGGCAGCGGTTGCCGGATATGGACGAACTGATGCTTGCGACCGATTCGCTGTCGGGCGAGAGCGCCTCCAGCCACGAGTTGCTGATTTGCCTGCGGGACAATCTGCTCTTTGCGCGGTTGGATGGGCAGACGCTCTTCGGCGGACGGGTGGTGCTGAACGGCGAGGAGAAGCCCGGCTTGGCGGCCGTGGGCATCTGGGACCCCATTCCGGGCGTTGCTGAGGCGAGCGTCCTGAATACCAAACTGGTCGGACGGCGCGATGCGCTGGTCACCTGGACATCCGATGTGAGTAAAGATGTCGGGTATCTCTCGAAGTGGCTGAACGAGCATGGGTATCAATTCAACGTGCTGTCGCCGCCTTGGCTCGATATCTATGAGAACGCGCCGATCACTTTCCCCATTTGGGACCGTAAGGCGCTGAACCTGTTGGCGAAGACGAACAATATGAGGATCATGCCGCAGGTGCAGATCCGTGATGCGAGCCTGTTGCTGAAAGTGCCTGTTGGCGAGATCGTCGGACGGGCGGTAGAACATGAGGTGCAGGGGTTGTATGTGGACACGTCCGGCTGTACGCCCGATCAGGTGACGCCTTTGGTCACGTGGCTTGTCAAGCTTCACGAGGCCTTGCTCGATAAACATTTGGGCATGGCCTTGAAGTTGCCGGTGTCGATCGAGTCGTTGCCCTCCGCCGGCAGCATTATGAAATTGTTGCCGGGAGTCCTGCTGGCCGGCGACTTCCATCGTCCGCCTTTCAATCTCAAAGATGACCAGGTGCTGGGGATCACACGCGTGCTGCCTTCCGCTAGCGACGAAACGCTGTCCCTTTATTACCAGCTCTCGGATATGCTGTCGGTTTATAACGACGTTTCTCCCGACGCAAAAAAAGAGGAGCTGAGACAGTCGGGCTTTGACGCCTTTACGGCGGGGGAGTACAAGGATGCGATTCGGTTCTGGGATGAGTGGTCGAAAAAGGATCCGCGCAATGCCGAGGCTCTCTCTCTGATCGGCGACGCGTGGCTGCGGTTGAACGAGCCGCAAAAAGCGTTGGAATCTTATACGCGGAGTTTGGACGTTAATCCAGGTCAGATGAATTTGGCTATCCGCCACGCGCGTTTGCTCGAACAGCTGAATCGTCAGGAAGAGTCTGTGGAGGTCTTGAACGTGTATGCCCGCGCGTTTCCGGATAGTCCGTCCATCACGATCGCGCAGGCGCAGTGGCTGGACCGGCACAGGCAGCGCAACGAAGCCCGCGAGGTGATGCGGGCGCTGGTTCAGCATCATCCGGATAACATTGAGGCCCGGCTGATTCTTCAATCGATGCTCGACGAGCCGGTTGAGCGTTACGGTAACATGAAGGATTTGCTGTCCATAGGACGCGGCTCGGAGACGCATCTGTTCGGTTTCGGACGTGATATTTTTGCGGCGGAGTTGCTGACGGTTCCCGAGGCAAGCGTCTTTTTCGACTTTGTTCGCGAAACAGCGGCGAAGCCCATGAATAAAAAAACGGTCGATCTGTATCAGGGTTTCTTGCCGCTGACGGAAAAGGTGACGGAGAACTTTGGCGCGAATAAGCTCTCGGATCACTGGGTCGCGTTTGGCGGCTTCCGCCCGTCCGCGTACGGACGGTATGAACTGCGCGCGGGG
>CAZTDL010000537.1:0-3540 GCA_964612775.1 uncultured Lentisphaeraceae bacterium | reverse complement strand
CGTCCAGGCCTTCAACCTCTTGCCAACTCAACAGGCTCCGTTGTATATTTACTTTCACTATCGTCCCATAGCCGGATAAAATCGGCCCTTCGAGTCTGAAAAAGCCCGGTATTTTGCGGTTTCCCCTCCCTGATTTCAAAACGCGATTGCGCATTTTCGGCAGTCGGCTTGGCGAGTCCTTGCCTGACAGCCCGCCTGCTGTCCCACGGACGGAGTGTGTGGCGCCCGCAAGGTCGCTTGCGGCGGCGCGAAACCCGGCAGATACGCCTGTTCCGGCGCCGCCCGCATGGCGGGAATGCCGCCTGCTGTCCCACAGAGTGTTGCGAGGCTCGGAATCGAAACACAGTCCCACACGCAGGAGCGCAGCAGGCAGAAGAACCGCTTGAACCCGTGCCGCCACCCGTTGCAGAACGCCAGGAACCTGATCAGCACATACAGGATCAGCGCCGTCCACACCTGCCACTGGATTGCGTTTTTGTTCTGCCCCAGAAAGTCGCACAACTGCAGCGTCTGCTTCAGTTCCTTGAAGAACACCTCGATTTGCCACCGGCTCTTGTAAAGCTCCGCGATGCTCGACGCCGCCCATTCGAGGTTGTTCGTCAAGAACTCCATCTCCCGCTCTTTGCCGTCCACCTCGACCACGGCCCGCACCAGGCGCAGCACGCCCGGATATTTCCCTCCCGTCGCGGCCACGGACAGAGAGATCAGATCGTCCCTGAGAATCCTTCCGGCGGGCTTTTTCAAGAGCCGCTTCGTGACCCGGTACCGCATGTTGTCCTTGGCCCGCGTCACCCAGAACACCTCGCGCCCCGTCAGGTCCCACAGATGCTCGAAGTCCAAGTAAGCCTTGTCGAACACGGCGATTTCGCCCGCATCGAGCCCGGCCAAAAGCTCCCGCGCCCGCCTGTTGTCGTTGTGCGCCGCCGTGTCCACTATGGCGAAGGCCGGCAGAAAGCACTGCAGGTTCAGCCTCAGGTGCAGCTTGGCCGCCGCTTTCCTGCGGCGGTGCCGCGCCCAGTCGATGCAATTGGCCGCCAGGCGGATCGTCGAGGAGTCAACGGCGTGCACCGCCCGCTTGAAGCGGCGCGGCATGCCCTTGAACGTCCGGCCCCCGAACCTCGGACATGTCCCCGTCAGGTGGTCGAGCGTCTCCCAGAAAAGCGCTTCGGCCATGGCGGCGTCGCGCTCGCGGTTGGCGTGGGAGAGCGCGTTTTTCGACGGCGGCGTCGCATGGCGGGCCAGCGACAGTTTTGCCTCGTGGTTCCTGAGCGCGTCGCAGACGTCGTTGAGGCTCAACGCGTGGGTGAACTGGGCATAGAGCAGGGCAACAAGATGGGACCACGGGCTGAAGGTGCGCGCCCTCTTGTCCACGCCGAATCTCCTCGCGATCTTCGATGCCAGATGCGGGGGAATCAAGTTGCACAACTGCGCGAAAACGCTTAGACTTGTTCTTGCCGGTTTGCGGGCCTTCGTCTTGCGCGACATGGCATTCTCCTTTAAGCGGTAGCTCCGCTTTGTGTTTTTGTCAGGGGAATGCTACCCGCAAACCGGCTGCTTTTCCACCTTCCCTGTGGGACGGTAGTGAAAAATATTTGAAATTTCGGACTTGCAATAAGGCCGGTCATCCCTCGAAGATAATGATAGGGAAATCAAATCGAGGAGGGATGACCGATGGAGAACTTCTTGAACATTGTAGGACCGGGGCTGATTTTTGTCTACCAGTGTTTCGACAGGGTCGTTATCAACGGGTATCTTTCGATGCTGAGCAGGCCGGAGAACGTGGTTTTCTTTTTCAGGCAGGTGTGCGGCGTGAAACGCATCACGAAAGATGTTCTGACGGCGCGCACGCGGGATTACCAGCGCTGGGTGGAGGCGTTCGCCCTCAACCACGGGATACCGTGCGAGTGGGCGGAAAAAGGGGTTCGCAAGGAGGACTATGTGAGGCCCGCTCTGCGGCGCATGGAGCGCAAGGGGCTTTTCGGCGTGTACTTCATTCTCAAGAGCATGGAGCAAGGGCCGACGTTCCGCGTTTTCGCGCCCAGGTATGACACGGGCGATCCGGACTACCGCATCCTGATGCCCCAGCGCGGCCGTTATACGCACTATTACTTTTACATCCGCGACGAGGTTCTGGGGCCGACGATGATGCGCGTGGGATCGTTTCTGCCGTTCCAGGCGGCGTACTGGCTCAACGGCCACAGCTTCATCGAGCGGGAGCTTGTCCGCGCCGGCGTCGCGTTCCGCAAGCGGGACAACGCATTCCTCTCCTGCCCGGACCCCGGGGCGATCGAGGCCGCGGCCCGCTGTTTCACTCCCGCGCCGATCCGGGATCGGCTTGATTACTGGACGCTGATCATGGGGCCGAAGTTCTCGAAGAGGGAGCGGGCGGCCATGAATCTTCACAGGTTCTACGCCCTGGGGCAGGTGGAATACTGCCGCAACTTCGTGTTCCGGCGCAACGCCCCCATCCGGCGGCTCTTCGAGCGCGCCTGCGACACCGGCCTGGCGCGGCTGAGCGCCGACATCGTGTCCCATGTTTTCGGCGTCCGCGTCACGAAGAGGATTTCCGGCAAGCTTCAGACCACGCTTCAGAACATGGAACACGGGGCGCACGTGCTGCGCGCGTATCTGAAAAACTCCTTCGTCAAGCAGTATGAAAAATATCGGGCGTTCCTCAGGCATGAAGTGTGCTCCAACAACCTTTGCGATTTCAGGATAAAGAAGGGACTCGACAGCCTGCCCATGGTGGCCGAGCGATTCGGCGCCGTGCTCGACCGCTTCGGCGGCGCCCAGGCCGCGGCCTTCAATCTTCACCGAGAGCTCGAGCTTCTTCAACGGCTCTCCCGCCCCGTCATCCAGGGCAGCACCCGCGTGGCGGGCATCAAAATCCACGACGAGCGCGTCCTTCGCCTCATGCGGGTGATGATTCACAACGGGACGCTCATCCGCGGACTCAAGGCCGCCGACATCCACGCCCGCACGCTTGAAACGTTCGGACTGAGCGGCTCCGATTACAGCATCAACCAGCTGCGGTACGACATGCGCAAAATGAAAGCCCACGGCCTGTTGGAGCGCGACGGCCAAAGCCGGCTGTGGCGGCTGACCCAGCCAGGACTGAGGGTCTGCACTCTTCTTCTGCTTATTCACGACCACGTCATCGGTCCCGTGGCAGGCGGCTTCTTCGGACTCAGACCAGCCGCCAAATTCAATTCCGCCGGCAAATTCGAGGCGGCTTACAGGAAAATCGACAACGCTTTCGATGACCTGCTCTCTCTTCTCACCGCTTGACGTGTGAGAGCTTTTCTCTCATTGTGAAAGCGTAAGAATCTAACAGGGCAAACGCAAAACTTTCCGCCAAAGAGGTCCAGGAGACAGCCGGGGTCTCCCGGACCAAAGCGCTCAGTATCATCCGAACCGTTGGCGGCGAAAAGGATATTTCCGGTCGCTGGCGCGTTGACGCCCGGACTTTTTACGCATGGTATAATAACCCCACTCGAGCAGTTCCCACGAAAGGAGGTGAAAACCAGAAGATGGATATTG
>CAZTDL010000536.1:0-3546 GCA_964612775.1 uncultured Lentisphaeraceae bacterium | reverse complement strand
TACGCGTTGAATTGGAACGCCGCTGATCGTGGATTGTGTCGGCGACATGCCGTGTGTGGTCGTCACCGGGCTGATCACTTGGTCTTTTGGGTCTGCTTTGATGGCTTCGGTCCACCGACGGGGACGAAGGTCTTTTCGCCACTCTTTTGGCCGGACCACGATTTTCCGTCAAAACCCTTAGTGGCTGCTCCGGCGCTGATCGTAACCTTGTCCGCCAACCCAATCTCCTGTATCTTGACGTCATCAATATAGAGATAACCCGTGTTGCACTTGTCCACGCCTGTGCTGTCGAGCGCAAGTATTTTAAGCATGAGCCAGACGCAGTTCTCGAGATGGCTTTCCGCGAGTTCTGAACGTCCGGGGGTTGGGATTACGCGTTCGACGCGTTTCCATTGCGTCGGCACATTCGAAAATTTACCTGTTTCCGCATCGTTGAAATAGATCACCTGGAATCGGTGTGCCTCGCGCAGGTCAGCGAAGGCGGGATCGTTGCTTTTGTCCGCTTTGGGATGCCAACGATACCCGATGGGATAAATACGGCATTTGGGCCCGGGGCCGCCCTTTGTGCCGATCGAACGTGCCGAGAGTGAGATCATGTATTTTTTCTTTGGGTCAAAACGTATCGGGGCCGTATAAACCTGTACGCCTTGATTGATGCAGACTTCGTGGATTGTGGCATCGAGACGCATCACGTGTGGCCGCATGGACGCTTTGTCCGCGACCACCGAAACATAAGTGTGGTTTTTCATGTAGTGTTTGTTGTTGTCAAACACATAGATCCAATGGTTCAAGGGATCTGTGGCGTCATCAAAGTGACCGTTGAGGACGAGATTGATCGCCTCCGTGCCTTTTTTCTGCGCGAAGGCGGGCATGATCGCACAGACGACGAAAAACAAAGCGGCAACAAGTGAAATTTTTCTTACGGGGTTCATGCATGCTCCTTGATAGCGTAAACGTTACGCCATATTTTTCATCTTTCGTGATATCCATTCTATCGATAACAGTGCAATCAGGCAAGCAAGGACATAGGCCGATTGCCAAAGTGAATGGTATTCGAGCTTCCGTTCGCGGTGTTCTGTGACGTGCAAGTCTTGGAGCGTGGCATTGAGTTCATCCGCTGTCCCGTAACGGCCGCCGCTCGCTCTGGCAAGGGCCTTCAGAACTTTCTCGTTGATGGGTTTGAGCACCATTTCCTGAGAGGTTGACCGTACGGTAAAAAGACAAGGCGCGGATTCGATTTTCTTGCCGTCGATCTCCACTTTTGCGATGGCTTTGTAGTTGCCTGGTTCGTTCGGCGTGAACTCGGCCATGTATCCGGGGATTTCAGAACCGCCTGCTGCCTGGATGTTGCGTCCGATCATGGCGAGCGGAATCGTACGGTCGGCGGGCGTGGTGATCTCACAGGCGACCTTCCACGTTTTACGTGTCTCGGTCGGGGGGATCACGAGACGGCTTTGGAGAATGGCGGGGTCGCCGACCGCAATGGTGCCGGCGTCGGTAAACAACTCAAGGTGATATTTGTCGAGATCGCTTTCGGACGGTGACATCCACTGGATAATTTGACGCCAAAACTTCGGGTAAGGCTTTTCATCTCCCGGTTGCATAACCCAGCGCCAAAGAGAATCGGTCAGCACGGCGAGTACCTTGCCTTGACCGTATATGCGCGACACGAGGATGGGGTAACGGCCACTATCGGTTTGTGCCTCGGCTAACGCGAAAGCGCCACCTGAAAGCGTCACCCCCGTAAAAACCGATAACACGGGAGGTAACACGGACGGCATGTCGGGATTGTTGGCGAGGGCGGGATGCGCTCGGCCTTCGGCAGTCCAAGCGACGTTGAATTTGCCCTCAATGGCCGGTGCGCCTGTCCGGGTGAACGGGAGAAGTTTGCTGAGTTCGGTTTTCGAAATCCCTTTTTCGCCCCAGAGTTTTTGACCGCCAAGAAGAATCAGGCTGCCCCCTTTTTCAACGAACTCAAGGATGGTGCGACAATGTTCCGGCGTGAGCGCTTCTGAACTGAAATCTCCCAGAATGATGATCTTGTTGAGACGCAGCTGTTCTGCGGTAAGATCGAATGAAAGCCCCTGTCTGTCGCCGTAAGCGACCCACTCTTTTGTGCCGGGCATCTTGCGGTTCGGCATCTGAAAGAAAGCGAGAGGAGTGATGTCTTTGTTGGCGAAGAGCGAGCGAGAGAGGTGTTTGCTCTCGAAACGAGGCACATCTTCTAGGAAGAGCACGCGGTTTTTGGCATCGAGTACGTCCACGGCAACAACCATCTCGTTATCATTCGTCTGGCTTTCGCCGGAAAGTACAGGAATCCGCACGGTATATGTTTCGGTGGCGACATCTGGATGCGCGAGTTTGAATTGGACATCGCGGCTTCCTCCCTCCGGGGGCAATTGAACGGCGATTTTGTCCAATTCTTTTCCTGATTTCAACAAGACGACAGGGAAAGGCACCCCCTTCCCTCCTTGACCGGCAATGGTTACGGTCATGGCCGTATCCCAACCGACGATCGCGCGGCGCGGCGTATCCACGTTATCGACCCGCATGTCGGGCTTGTCGTCGGGGATACCCGGCTTTTCGAGTTGGGCTACGTAAAGAGGAACCGGCCAAGTCATTTCAGCCCAAACGTCTTTTTTCTCGCGCGTATCAATCGCATCCGTGAGAACAAGAACACCTGCAATGTCCTGTCCGCGTAACCGGTCGAACAGTCGGTTCAGACTTATATTTAAATGGGAAGACTTGCCATCCGGTTTTAACGTCTTAAGTTGATCCAGAGTGATTGGAGCGTCTAGATCCGAGTGAAAGGGATAGACATCGACCATGCATTTTGATTTCAGTGACTTAGCCCATGGTTTTTCGAGCATCGCCATTGCAGTGTTCCACCGATTCTTATCCGAAGTTTCGTCGGCACATTGACTCATGGACCCCGAGACGTCCAGCAGGATGATGAAGCGTGGCTTGATCACCTCCGTAAGCGCGCTTTTCTTCCCGGGCAATAAAAGGATCCAAAAGAGGGTCACTAAGAAAAGCAAGCGTAATCCCGCAAGCATGAGTCCCGTTGAATTGCGCGGAAGGTAGCGCCATGCCGCATACGAAACAACGGCCAGCGACACCGCCAACGCAATCACCAGAAAGGTGCCAGGGACACTGTTTTCAAAAATCCATTCGGCGGTAGGCATAACAAAAAGGATGGGGTTTGGGGGTTAGCGATTTTCTTTAAGAGGTGGCGATTTTACCAGCGAGATCGACTTTCATCTTCTCGGTAGCCCCCGTCTGAGTACGGAGCGATCTGTTGGCAAACCACCATTCGATCAGGGCTAGCAGGAGTGCGAGCCATAGGAAAATCTCGGCGAGGGAACGTCCGTTTCTGAATTCATCAATCAGACGATTCAGCTCTTCCGGATCTCTGGCCGTGAGGAATTTTTTGAACCCCGTCCATTCCGTGAGTTCCTCTGTCGTGGCGGGATCCAAACGGGACTCGAAACGATCCGTGTTGACGGCAATTACCGGTTCGGGTTGACCTGCTCCAGCTTTGGCGCG
>CAZTDL010000535.1:0-3547 GCA_964612775.1 uncultured Lentisphaeraceae bacterium | reverse complement strand
AGGGCACGCACAGAACGACAAGGAACAACAGTCCTCCGCAGGTCAGCCGCGCCGCAGGCGACAACCGACGTACACAGCCCTCCCCGTCCCCCCACATGTCGGCGAAAGCGACCACCGTTTCATCCTTCCTTCCGCGCCGTCAGCGCGTAGCGCTCCGGCGTGTCCAGCGCCGCAAGGACCGAAAAACCGTCGCGCTCGAACAGCGCGGCCAACTCTTCCACGGGAATCAGCAGATCGGCGCGGATCGAGGGATCATGCGCCTGGCTGTGGATGCGGTTGACCGCTTCGCGCGAAATGAAATGGAACACGTGGGCGCAACCTCCGAACCGGAGCACCCGGCGGAATTCCCGCACCACCGCCCCGGGACGGTCAAAGTGGGGCCATGCGGAAAAGCAGAGGACGCGGTCGAACGCGGCATCCGCGACCGGTATCGCATCGGCCTTGGCCAGGAGCCACGTCGCACGGGCATCCGCCGCCTTCCGGCGCGCGCGCGCCAGCATCGCCTCCGACACGTCGAGGGCGGTGACGCGCCCGTCGCAACCCAGCCGCGCCAGCAACGCCCGCGTGAGATTGCCCGTGCCGCACCCGACGTCCAGCACGGCCTCTGACGGCCGCACGCCGAAACCGTCGAACGCCGCCCGCAGGCGGTCCGCCAGCGCGTCCATGTCCTGACTCCGGTCCCACGTTTCAGCAAGCGCATCGAAAAAGGCGATTCGGGGATCAGGCGCCGTTTTGTCCGATTCCATCGCTGTCTCCTTCCGTGGCACGGGCGATCCGCCCGCGCATCAAATGCCGCAGTCCATACGGGCCTCTCAGCAGCGTGAGCCGCGCGGCTGCGCGCCGGACAACCGCACGAGCTGCGGGATCACCGCTAGCATCAGCGCGAGTCCCGGCCAACCGCTCAACAGCGAAAGCCCGGCCACGAAACCGGCGGGCAGGTTCATCACCCGCGCCGCGCCGAACCGCAGCGCCGCGTTCACCGCACGGCCAGCCAGCAGCGCGACGGCCAGCACGGCCCAGACGGGAAGCCGGGGGCACGCGGACCGGAGTCCGCCGATCAGCGCCGCGATCAACGCCAGTTCGATCGACATGATCGGCGCGACCGGCGGATAGAACGGCGGCATGCCCGTCACCGCGCCGGAGAGCAACGGCACCGTCAGCGCGGCGGCAGCGGAGGCGCGGGGCCGCACAAAGAAGGCCAGCGCCACCAGCGGCAGATACATGGGCATGAAGACATACCCGAGGTGTAGGAGATGGAACAGCACCGGCAGCAACAGCGCCGCCGCTCCGAAAATCCCGCAGTATGCCAATTCGCGCGCGCTCATCGTTAGAACTTCAGTTTCATGCCCGTGTACCACATGATGCCCGGCATGGGATAGTCAGGGAAATACTCGTAGTGCTGGTTCGTGAAATTCTCCGCCGCCACATACAGCTCGCCTTTCAGCGACGAGAAGGCCTTCAGGTCGACCGACACGCGCGTGTTGAAAACCAGATAGTCGTCGAGCTTATCCAATTTGGGCGTCTCCGTCCTCATGCTGTACGCGTATTGGGTCGTCACGTACTCAGAGTCCAGATCCCACCGCACGTAGCGCGCCACCTGATACGAGAACCCCGCGCTGGTCGTGGCCTCCGGCAGCCGCGAGACCGGGGGGTCCTCCGGATCGTTGTACGTCCCTCCCGCGAAAAAGGTCAAATCGCGGGTGGGATAGAGGTGCAGCGAGAGTTCCGCGCCGTCGTTCGCGAAGCCGCCCGTGTTCAGATAGCCCGAGGTCGTCGCGTCCATGCGGTTCTCGACCTCCGAATGGAACAGCACGGCGTGAACCGCCGCATAGCGCCCCAGCTCGACGTGCGATCCGAACTCCGTCGTGTCCTGCGTCTCCGCCTCCAGCGTCTGCCAGGTCGCCGCAGATACGCCGCGCATATAGATGCCCGGATAGTGTACGCCGCGGGCGTGCGAGGCAAACAACTGCAGGCCGTCTCGCGCCAAGGTCAGAGCCGCGCAGGGCGCGGTTTCGTCGTCAAACTCATCGCTGAAATAATAGCGCGCGCCCGCCGACGGCGTGAGCGTCCATCCGTTCCCGATGTCGAAATCGTAGCGCGCGCCCGCATACGGCGCGGTGTTGAAAAAGCGACCGTTGTATCCCCACACGCGCATACCGTTGGAGTCGCGGACGTTCCACGTTTCGCCACCCTCCGACCAAGAGTCCAGCGACGCGGTCAGCGTCAGACGTTCGAGCAGGAAGTCGTACGACGACCGGAAGCCATAGTTGTCCCAATCGGTGTTCGAATAACCGGCGGGAGACGTGAGCACGCCGTCCGTCAAATGGTCTTTGTGCCATCGGATCTCGCCCTTCTCATAGTATCCGAGAACATATCCCCTAACGTACTCGTGGTTATTTTCCACCCGCACGATGTGCGTATCCGTCTGAGTGTCGAACTGGTTGTAGAGCGGCGTCGTCCCGCCCTTTGGACCGGGATCGCGCACCCAGTTGTCGGTGCGCTGATAAATATAGGTGACATAGTCTTCCCACGACAGATTCCAACCCGCCCGGGCGAACATGTTCTCGAGCTCGGCCTCGTTGTGTTCGCGCGCGCCTTCGGAGTATTTGTACGCCACCCCCGCATAGGCGTCGAAGGGACCGTCTTTCGCGCCCGCCGAGGCCGAGCCGATCAGCGTGTTGTAGCGCCCGTAGGCGGCGTCCAACTCGCCCTCATACCCCTGTTCGCGCCGACGCTTTAACGTCGTGTCCACCGCACCGAACGTGTCGGGATAGTTCTGCGGCTGCGGGTTTTTGGCCACCGTGATACTCTCCGCAAAATCGATCGGCACGATGTCCATCAGCGGATGCGACCATACGCCGGATTCGCGCGGGACGCCTTCCGTGTACATTCGGATCTCGCTTCCGGGCCGGGCGGTGCCGGCGCCGCGGACATAGACCGATCCGCCCTCCGCACCGCCGTAGGCGCCGACGGGTCCATACCGTGAGATTGAGACGCCCGGCACCTGCCGTAGCGCGGTCGGCAGGTCTGTCGCCGTCTGCCGGTCGATCTGCTGCCGTCCGATCACGGTGGTGTCCGCACCGTCTTTTGACACCCGTTCATAGTCGGCGATGGGCGACGCCGTCACCACGATTCTCGTTTCCCCCACCACGTTGCTCACCGCGTCCCCGGCGGACTGAACCGCGTTGCCGACCGTCTGCGCCCCCGAGAACGTTGCGGTCATCACCGCCGCCATCATCCCGTGCCATATTCTCGCATGCACCTTGGTATCCCCTCCTTTGAGTGTTACGTTTTATTAAAAAGTAACACAGACGGACTTTGCCCGTCAACTTCAAGGAAGGCTCATCGGCGATTCCGCAACAATCAACAAAGGGACAGGTCTTTAGAAAAAAATATGTTGCTGGAGCCGGACGGCGGGTGATAGAGTGAGATGCGTGAAAGGGAAAGGAGGCTGGATATGAGGCATGCGCGGGTAAAAGTGACGGGAACGGGCTGTTATCATGTGGTGAGCCGGATCGTGGACCGTGCGTTCAAGTTGGACGACGGG
>CAZTDL010000534.1:0-3555 GCA_964612775.1 uncultured Lentisphaeraceae bacterium | reverse complement strand
CCTTGGTTGACCTGATTAAAACCTACACCACACGCTGGGATATCGAGAACTGCAAATGAACATGCCCATGAGGACACGTCACGCATCCCTTTCCGCGCTTCTCGCGGGCGGCCTTCTCGCTTTCGCAAACGGCGTATTAGGAGAAGGCATCGACTGGCAGCCGGAAAAGACCGACGTCTGGCACGGTTTCACGCGCAGCCATTTTAAAGTGAGCGGCTGTGAATGCTGGGTCGCCGAACCCAAAACGCCGCTGCCCGGAAATCCTTGGGTCTGGTGCACGGAATGGCCCGAGGCATTCACCCAACGGACAGGCACCGAGAAACTCCTTGCGGAAGGGTTCTTCCATCTTCACATCAAAGTCGGAACCATGTCTTTAGGCGGCCCCGCCGCATTGGCGCAGATGGACGCGTTCTACAAACACATCGTCAACAAGGGTCTAAGCCCCAAAGGAACGCTCACCGGCGTCAGCCGCGGCGGCCTTTACGCCTACCGATTCGCGGCGGCACATCCCGAACGCGTGGTCTGCATCTATGGCGACGCGCCGGTCTGTGATTTCAAGAGCTGGCCCATGGGCGCGACCAAAGGAAAACGCGACGAGCAAGGCATCAAGATTCTGCTAAACCTGTACGGATTTAAAAACGAAGCCGAAGCCCTTGCCTATAAAGGAAACCCCATCGACAACCTGGCGCCGCGGGCCAAAGCCGGCATTCCGCTCATTCATGTGATCGGAGACATCGACGACCTGGTTCCGCCGGAAGCGAATTCCGACCTGATTGAGCGGCGTTACAAGGCACTCGGCGGCACGATCACCGTCTTCCGCAAGCCGAAATGCGGCCATCATCCGCACGGGCTGGAAGACCCGACGACGGTCGTCGACCTGATCAAAGTCTATACCGCGCGCGGAAACAACGGACACGGCCAGTGACATCCGCCACGCCCGACATTCTGCTGGTCGCCATCAACGCCCGCTATAGTCATTGCGCCTATGCCGCGCGAACCCTGTTGGCGAATCTCGGGCCCCGTCAAACAACGGCCCGCATATTTGAAACCGACCTCGACATCACGCCTGTGCAACTCGCCTCACTGATCGTCGAGGCTCATCCGCGCATCGTCGGTTTCTCGGTTTATCTGTGGAATGTCCGCCTCATCGAAGCGACGGCACGGATTCTACGCGCCGTCGCCCCTCACCTGCGCCTCGCGGCGGGGGGGCCCGAACTCACCGCCGACTACGCCAACGCCGCGCTCTTCGACACGGTCATCATCGGCGAAGGCGAGACCGCCTTTCGCGCATTCTGCGAACAGCAAGAGCCGACGCCCGCGACAACATCGACGGTCATCCTTTCTCCGCCCGAAAATCCCGCAACGCTCGAACTGCCTTACCCGTTCTACACCGACGCCGACCTCGCACAGCGCGTCGTCTATGTTGAAGCCAGCCGCGGTTGTCCCTTCGCCTGCGCCTATTGCACCTCGGCCGGAACCGGCTTGCGACTGATCCCTTTGGAACGGTTACTGCCCGCGTTCGATGCGCTCTGGCAACGCGGCCTGCGTCGTTTCAAATTTCTCGACCGCAGTTTCAACGCCCCCGCCGCACAGGCCTGTGCCCTGCTTGATTTCTTTCTCTGCCGCGTCACGCCCGACACGCGTCTCCACTTTGAGCTCAACGCCGGCCACATGCACGAATCCGTCGCAACACGCATCAGCGCCTTCCCAAAAGACACGTTGCACCTCGAAGTCGGCATCCAGACCCTGAACCCGCAAGTCGCCGCCTTGGCCGGACGCAGCACGGACACGCAACGGACACTTGAAAACCTGCGCTTTCTCACCCGAGAGACGGGTGCGACCGTACATGCAGACCTGATTTTCGGTCTGCCCGGAGAAGACGAGGCCTCCTTCGCGCAGGGTTTCAACACCTTGCTGACGCAAACCGCTCCGCCCGAGGTTCAGGTCAACCTTCTGAAGGGTTTGCCGGGAACAAGGTTTGCTCGCGACGCCGTAAAACTCGGGCTGGCCTTCAATCCCGAACCGCCGTACGAACTCCTTCACTCCGATGTCATGGATTTCAAAACCCTCTCACGTCTTCAGTGTTTTTCCCGCTGTTGGGAACTGATCTACAATCGCAAACGTTTCCCGCATACGGTCCGGTCTTTACACGCCGCCTGCGGAAACGATTTGTACACCGTCTACCTTACTCTTGCAAAACGCATTCAGGCCGCCGAGGGCAAATTGTTCGCGATCAGCTTGCCGCGGCTGGCCCGCAATTTGCAGGCGCACCTGACCGAGCAATGCGGTATCGTTGAAACCGAAGCCCGGCGTCTGATCGCAGCCGATCTCAACGCCAAACCCATGTGATTCCGCCTCTTTTCTGTCCCGAGTCTCACACACCATGAACGTCGAAAAAGTCACACCCTACACGACCGGAGAAAGTAAGCGTGTGCAGATCCGGCAGGCGTTTGACCGGATCGCGCAACGTTACGACAGGCTTAACCGCATCCTTTCTTTCGGCATCGACATCCTGTGGCGTCGCTTTGCGCTACGCCTGTTGCGCGCCGATCCTCCGGCACGGCTGCTGGATGTGGCCACAGGCACGGCTGATTTCGCGATCATGGCGGCTCGCCGTCTTCCGAAAACCCAAATCACAGGCATCGACCTCTCCGAAGGCATGCTGCAAATCGGCCGCGCCAAGATTGCGAGGGCCGGATTGGACGCACGCATCAGGTTACAGACAGGCGACTGTCTCGCGCTCGATTTTCCCGACGCCGCCTTCGACGCGGCCACGGCCGCCTTCGGCATACGAAATTTCGAAAATTTACTGGCAGGACTGTCTGAGATTCGACGTGTGGTCAGACGCGGCGGACGCGTCCTGATCCTCGAGCTTTCAGAACCGCAGACCTTTCCTATAAGCACGCTTTTCCGTTTTTATTCTCATCGGGTAATGCCGCTTGCGGGACAGTTGTTGACGGGGCATGCCCATGAATATCGCTACCTGCCCGCATCCATTGAGCACGTGCCGCAAGGCGAAGAGATGCTCGCTCTGATGCGCGCAGCAGGCTTCACCGATTGTCGTTGCGAAACCTACACCTTCGGCATCTGTTCTTGTTACACAGGGAGGGTGCCCTCGGACGTTTAACCGTTCGGACCCGCTTGCGTTGCAAAAAGAAAACGCTTAACGTACGCAACGAAAACCTTCCGCGTTAAGCAGAGGACGTTCATCCCTATCGCAGCGGCAACTCAGCGCCCGGAACCTGCTTATGAACGCCCATCATGCTCTTATCGCGGAGTCCCGGGCTGACATACCGCCACACGAGCTTCTTATCACGCGTGATCTCGAACATGCCCGTTCCTTCGCCTTCCTTGGTATAAGCCGAATAGCACCCCACAACGATATTTCCGTTGGGCAACACATGCATGCCAGTCATGTTCTGAATCTTCACACCCGGAACATCGGTATTCTTAAACTCCCACGTCTCATTACCGTCTTTATCGTATTCGGTGATCTGGTTGAGTGACGACACCAGCGTGTTGCCGTCAGGGAGCCGTATCGCGGCAAACGCCAAG
>CAZTDL010000533.1:0-3586 GCA_964612775.1 uncultured Lentisphaeraceae bacterium | reverse complement strand
GCTTCATCGCCGCGGCCGTGCGGCTGCCATAGACGCACGGCTTTACATCCGCCCACGCCTTGCCTACAATTGAGGCCATGGTGACGACTGATTATCATGCCTATTTCATGCGATTGGCCCTGCGCGAAGCCGCACGGGCAGCGGAAGCCCAAGAGGTTCCCGCAGGATGCGTCATTATTCAAAAGCCCGTTACGCCTGACCTGCCGCTCGCGGCCGTCAAAGTGCTTGCGCGCGCGCATAATCAGACCGAACTGCTGAAAGACGCCACGGCCCACGCTGAAATGATCGCATTGACACAAGCTTCAGCCGCCCTCGGCGATTGGCGTCTCACCGACACCGTCCTTTACGTTACCAAAGAACCCTGCCCGATGTGCGCAGGAGCCATCATACTCGCCCGCGTTCCCCTCGTCGTCTGGGGCGTCTCCGATCCCAAACGCGGCGGACACACGGTTTTCTCCATTTTCAAACATCCCGGTCTCAACCATCGGCCAGACATCATCGAAGGCGTCTTGGAAACCGAATGTCGCGATCTCTTGCAAGGGTTCTTTCGTTCCCGCCGGGAAACCGCAGCCTCGTCGGCCATTCCTCAGGCTTAAGATCCGCTTGACGGTTTCCACACATTACATCTTGAATCCAAGGTGTCCCTGCATGTAAAATAATGGCGTGTTTTATGGCATTTCCTGTAGTCAATGGTTTCAGGGATTTATGCGATCGCGTGACATTCTCATTTTCCCGTCTGTTTAATCAGTGCATATCGCAAGAATTGGAGGAATTTTATGAACACACCCACTGCGGTCACACACGCCAAGTTCATTAACCGTTTTTTTCCGGCGTCGGCACTTTTTATTATAAGCATGGGGATTTTCGCGCCCGCGAGCCAAGCCGACTCCATCAGGTACGGCACATGGTCGGCTGACGGATGGCAATGCGAAATCAGTTCCGACACGCTTGCGACAAATCAAGTCTACGCCGCGGTCCGGCAGACTTGGTTCAATGTCGGGATCGAATCTTCCGATCCCGGCGACCGCAACGTAACGGGTCTTGTTTTCACCTGCATGTTGCCATCGACAGTCGTACCCATGTCCCCCGACATCGACCGCGAGATGCCTTATTTCATGCAGTGGCACCCCGCATTCACGGCCATGGTTTATAAAGCCGCCGCACCTCTGAACAATAACCAATGGTGGTCAACAAACATCGAAATGGCCCATTCCAACGCTTGGTTACGCCCGAAGATCCAAGCAAAAAGGACAGTCCTCACGCCGCAGCTCCCTCCCAACGAAGAGGTAACTCAAGTGGTCCTCAGCGACGTCTTCATCCCTCCGGGCGCGCTGAACGGCATGGCGACTTTCTCCGTCCAACTCAACTTCTGGGACATTCAAACGGGAGGTCTCTCCATCGACTGTTATTCCAACACCTGTTCGTCGGGCGCGTTCACGGTGAATTCGGATCAGAATCAGCCGTCGTTCGTCTGCACATCGCCCGGCTTGCTCGCCGGCCCCTATTCCTTTACCAATTACGTCAAAGTCACCAGCTACGCCGAAACGACCATGAACTTCGCGCCGGCGATCCAACTTATGTATAGCCGGACACAGAGCCCGTGGTTATGGCAGTCAAGCACGCCCTCATACAATTTCGAACACAACTACGACAACGGCATTTGGGTCGGCATTTCCAGCCCCGTGCCAGCCGTCTGGGATAACCAAACGGCTCAAGACAACATATCGTGGAACATTTGCACCCGATACGCCCCCGTCAACAACGATCTTCCCGGGCTAACCGACTGCGCGATGTTCCGTTCCAAGCGCACCAGCCATGACGGAAACCTCATCCACCAATTTTTCGTCAGCGCGGGAGGCACGAACATCGTATGCGCGACACTGACGACTCCCGACAACACGACATACGATGTGGAATGCGACAGCGACGAACTCGACTTCGAGGCAAACAGTCTTAACGCCAGCGATTTCGCGCGGTTCACCAACGGCATCTACACGATTCGCCTCTACGATTTCAACAATGTCCTGCGTCAGACCTATTCGGTTCAGCTCTCGGGAACCCCGGTGACGTCAACACCGCAGCTTCTCGCGCCGAACACGTTATGGTCCAACAACGTACGGCCGAATCTGAGCTGGAATGCGCCGAGCGACCCCAATGTCAACGGCATTGTGCTGGACATCGAAAACGCGAATATCGAGGACGATATCTTCAACATTTGGATGGGCAATCCTCTCCCCACAAGTTTTCAGGTTGAAAATGATCTCTACGGCGGCTGGACCTACGACCTGCTGTTCGCCAACGCGACCGTAGCGATGGTCAACGGCACCCAAGTGATGTCCGGATATATTGCGGAACGGACCGGCTTCTTCAATGTGGCGACGCAGAATCTGGCGTACGCTTATGCCGATACCGACGCGTCTCGCACGTTTACGGGAACAGACCTCGAACTCAACCTGTTCTCCTTCGGATTTCTAGAAGGAAGCAACTACACCTTTTCCGTTGATTTCGGCGACGGCACGACGGCCGACGGCCTCTGGGGCACGCACCACTACGCGGGCGCAGGCAACTACACAGCACGCGTCATTGTGTCAGACGATCTCGGCATGGCCGCGACCGGTTCTGTCGCCTTGGCGGTCTACGACCTGCCGACACTCAAAAGCGTCACGCGCTTAAACGGCAACATGGTGGACATCGATTTTCCGACGATCGACGGTGCGGAATACACCCTCCGTTACACGGACGATCTTTCTTCCAATCCGACATGGAACGGAGTCCTCTACTCCATGCTTGGGGACGGAACCATAAAGACTTTCCACGATTCTCAAAGCGTCCCCGTTTCGAAACGGTTCTACCGTCTCGAATGCGATCTCAACCCCTAGCGTCCCGTCCGATTTTTCTATCATAAAGCCCCCGTCGCCCCCAAAAAGGCGGCGGGGGTTTCGTTTGATCTTACCCCGATATTTCGGACATTGAAGGGCCGGTATTTTGTCTCATAAGCTGTTGCTCGCAGTCAAGCGGCGAGCAACAGCCCAGAGAGCTGTGCAGCCGCTGCCGGTTGCAGAAGACCTCGATATAGTCAAAGATGCCCAGTCTTGCGTCCTCCTGCGTTTCGAACGGTTCATTCATTCCCATCTCGCTCTTGAGCGTGGCCCGGAACGACTTCATCGCCGCATTGTCGCAGCAGTTTCCTTTTGCGCTCATGCTCGGGACTGCGCCATGCCGACCGATCAGGTCCCGGAACTGCCCACTGGCATACTGGCTGCCCCTGTCCGAGTGAAAGAGCATCCCCGGGCCCGGCCTGCTCCTGAAAGTCGCCTGCAAACAAGCGTCTGCCACCAGGTCGGCCCTCATCGTGTCACTCAGGCTCCGGCCTTTGATGCGGCGGCTGCCCAGGTCCATGACGGCGGCGAGACAGCGCCAGCTCTGCCGGGTTGGAATGCAGGTGAAGTCCGACATCCACACGCGGTTGGGGACTGCGACCGGACCGGCCGTCCGGAGCCGGTTCGGGCTGACCGGGCTTTCTGCGAGCCCTTCAGCCCCCTCTGCCGCATGATGAGGGCGACGCGCTTCCGGCCGCAAAGAAAAC
>CAZTDL010000532.1:0-3591 GCA_964612775.1 uncultured Lentisphaeraceae bacterium | reverse complement strand
GTGAAAGGGATAAGGGGCGTGTCGAAATATCGTGCGACCGGCACTCGGGGGAACGCAGCGTGCGCATTGTCTACGAGGGCGAGAAGGATTACGCATTGGCGAATGCGCGAAAAACACCGGTTAAGCCGGGCGAGTCGTATCGGATAACCTGCTGGATGAAACGCAACGGATCGGCCAAGGCGGGAACGGTTAACGTTGTCGGAAACCATGGCAACAAGCTTGTTGATTGGTCAATCGGGGAAACGGCAAGTGTGCGCGGTGAGGGCTGGCAACTTTGCAAGGCCTATTTCGTTGTTCCTGAGGGTGTCGATACGGCCTACATCCGTATTACCGGTAACGGAAAAACCGATTTCTGTGTCGACGATGTGCAGGTTGAACCCGGCGTTCCGCCCGTGCCGGTCAAGGGACCAAAGGTCAAGGGATGGGCTAACGAGCGCCCCGTCGAGCCGATGGAACGCGGCGTTGTCGCTGTTGAAACGGAGCGTGGCGTATATGTGGGATGGCGATTGCTTAAGGACGATCCGGCAGGCATTGCGTTCGACGTGTTTAGAGGGATCAATGGACAACGTGTGAAGCTCAACGCAATGCCAATCAGTCAGACGACGGATTTTGTCGATACGAATACGTATGATGCCGCAGCCTATTATACGGTGGAGCCGGCTTTAGGCTTCGGCGGATCCGCCCAAACGGTTAAGGCTGTTGGTGTTGAAAAAGGTAAGACCCCGTATATTTGCATTCCGTTGGCCACGACCAATGTGACGGCGCAAAAAGTCGGCGTTGCCGATCTGGACGGTGATGGGGTATACGATTACGTCATAAAGCAACCGGGAGCAAATGTGGACCCGTGGATTAAGTATTGGTACAAATCGCCGGAAACGTTCAAAATTGAAGCGCGAAAGGCCGACGGGACCCTTTTATGGATAAAAGACTTGGGCTGGAACATTGAGCGTGGCATGTGGTATTCGCCGATGGTTGTTTGTGACCTGAACGGTGATGGCCGCGCCGAGGTGGCGGCAAAAATTGGCCCCGACGAGGATATGCGCGATGCTGACGGTATGGTGCAAAAAGGTCCGGAGTGGGTAGGCGTGTTTGATGGCATAACGGGAAAAGAAATCGCTCGCGCGCCATGGCTGCCGCGCGAACTTTTCGAAACATATAATCTCGCATCACGCAACCAGCTCGCCGTGGCCTATCTTGATGGCAAGACGCCTTGTCTCATTGTGCTGCGCGGCACTTACGGGTTGATGCTGGCGGAAGCGTGGCAACTTAAAGCCAATAAGCTGGAAAAATTGTGGTCATTTTCCAACTCGGATTATTCGGACAAATGCCGTGGTCAAGGTGCGCACAACTGTCTCAGTGCGGATGTCGATAACGATGGACGCGACGAGCTGATTTTGGGGTCTCTTACATTGGATGATGACGGTTCGGTTTTGTGGTCGACCGGCAAGGGTCATCCTGACGCTCACTACTACGGCGATATTGACCCTGTAAGGCCCGGCATGGAACTCGCTTACATTATCGAACGCGGGCAGCGTAAAGAAGGGGGGATACACCTTCTCGATCCTGCAACAGGCGCGTTTATCTGGCAACTGCAATCTTCCACAAAACATGTCCACAGTTGCGGAATGTGCACCGATATCGACCCCATGCAGCCGGGTTTGGAAATTTATGGCGCGGACGCTGACGAGCACAAGGTGACCTCGAATCGCTGGCTGTTTGCATGTAACGGCTCTCTGCTGAAATACGGTTCGGCGCTCGATTTCGGTTTTGGTGTGCCAAGCGCTTGGTGGGACGCCGACCTGCAACGGGAACTCGTGCGCGGCTCGGCTCGTGATTACGAAGGGGGGGGGCCGTCAGTGAAAAGATTGAGGGCAGCATTGTCATGGTGGCCGATGTGGTGGGGGATTGGCGTGAGGAAGTGATCGCCACAGTGGCGGGTGAATTGCGTATTTACACATCGCCGATTCCGGCAATGGATCGGCGTGTCTGTTTGATGCAGGATCGCCCCTATCGGATGCGTGTTATGATGAATGCGATGGGGTATACACAGGTGCCCATTCTCTCGTATGTGCCCGAAGCGTTATCGCCGAACCTGAATCTGACGATTCAAAAAGAAGGAAAAGCAAATTGGTGCCGCGTGGTCGTGGCGGCGCCGCTGGGAAAAACGATCAAAGGGTCATTGGCATTAACGGCGCCCAGCGGTGTAACGCTCGGCCGTTCGCTGTTGACGATCCATTTGAAGAACGGCGAAAGATTCGCCGAAAACGTTTCATTCGACGGAAAGGCTGCACGGGGCGAACTGATTCGCGCGGTTTTGTCACTCGATGACGGAACGATCCTGCGAGGCCGTGTGCCGTTGGGTTTGTAACGCGCGTGCTGACAGGAGAGTCAATAGGGAGGTCGCGATGGACGTTTCAGAGCAAAGTGACAACACGGTGCTACGCCGTTTGTTTTTTCTGTTTGTTTTTTTTACCGTCACTTGTCTGTTTGCCGGAGCGAGCCGCATGAGTCCGCCGTCGTGGCAGCTTCAACCGTTTGGCGATGTTCTGCGCATCCGCGAAGCGTTATCGATGTTCCTGTTCGCGCCGATGATCAGTGTCTTTTTTTGGTTGCTCACGCGATGCGTGGGTCGCGGACATCTGCACCTTGCGGTACAGATTCTGATGGTGTTGTCGGTCTATTTTGTGGCCTGCAGGATGGGAATGCACGATCCGGTCAACCGAATGCAAGTGGTCTATCGTAACGCAGGGGGGGTATCCGGAGTTGCGGAATACGCTTACCTTTTTGGATGATCAGTTGGGACATTGGATCTTCTGGGGCGGTTTTGTTTTAGGCACCTGGGTGTTGGGCATACAACAGGTGCTTACACCGCTGAAAGAAAAAATGACGTGGTCATGGAGCGCGGGATTTTTCACGGTCAGCGCCGTGTTACTCTGGGTCATGCTGACTAATCTGTGGGACGAGTTCCCGCAAACGCGCGTGGATTTGTGCGTGATCGCTGCCGCGTTGGCTGTTCCCCTTGCCGTTCACATGCGGATTTGTCCCCGGCCGGGACTTTTTCGGCTCCCGGTGTTATGCGTGATTTATCCGGCGTATTTTGGCAGCATTATTGGCACATTACTGTGCTGGTTAATCCGATACGGCAAGGTGTGATCAGCTGCGAAGGCGTAAAAAGGTTTTTAGCAACGCAACGTAATGAGGACTTTTTAATGTCGGTTTTAAGCATGACGGGGTTCGGGCGCGGAGAGGCGTGTGAGGGTGCGCTCAAAGCGGTCGTTGAGTTCAGCACGGTCAACCGTAAGCAGTTCGACTGTAATTTATCGATGCCGCGCGAATTGGCAAGTTTGGATTCAAAAGTGCAGGCTTTGGTGCATACGCGCGTGTCGCGCGGTTATGTGAAGGGGCTCGTGACTCTTGCCGCAGCGAGTGAAGGCGAAGCGGATGCGATTGCCATGAATGTGGAGACGGTTACTGCGCAGATTAAGGCCTTGCGGGATGTCGCGCGGAAACTGGGATTGGCAGATGACCTGACGGCATCGACGTTGTTGCGTTTGCCGGATGTTCTCCGTCCCAAAATCCTCCCTGATGACC
>CAZTDL010000531.1:0-3600 GCA_964612775.1 uncultured Lentisphaeraceae bacterium | reverse complement strand
ATCGCACCGCTGTCATGCTGACCTCCTTGATAAACGCCTCTTACGTGTCGTTTTGTATTTTCATCAAATCTGGCACGAACGCCGATAATGTGTTAACCGCACCGCGCCCGAAAACGAATTCGCGTTAATCTTGCCAGATGGGATGTTTTACATCTAGACAAAAATGCGTCAATTTTCTAAACTTTTGCGACACCATGAAAAAAGGCAAAACGCAGCGTCAACAAAACGGGCGTCCGTCACGGATCCCCCGAATCGGCGTCCTCGTGGAAACGGCCACCACCTGGGGCCGGAACGTTTCGGCCGGCATACAGAAATACGCCGACAGATATGGCCCCTGGCTGGTTTTCATCGATCCCCGAGGCGGGGAAGAACCCATGGCCCTTCCCCGCGGATGGGAAGGAGACGGCGTGATCGCGCGCATAGTCAATCCGCTCTTGGCCCGCGAACTGATCGCGACGAAAATCCCGACCGTCAACGTGTCGGGCATTCTTTTGCCGAACCATTCATTTCCGTGTGTGACGACCGACCTCTCGGCCTCGGGCAGAATGGCCGCCCAATATTTTCTTGACCGCGGCTTCAGAAGTTTTGCCTATTTCAGTCTGCTCGGTCTGCACTACGTCGCCGTGCACCAGCAGGCCTTCACCGAACGGCTGAACAAGTCCGGACACGCATGCGCCGTATATGCCGTCCGTCCCCGACGCGGCGCGGAGCCCGACTGGAATCTCAACCTCGCCGAGCTGGGCAAATGGCTCAAGTCCCTGCCGAAACCGGTCGCCGTTCTGAGTTGGAACGCCAGCAGTAGCCGCGAAGTCCTTTTCGCCTGTCAGCTGGCCGATCTGATTGTTCCCGAAGAGGTGTCCATCCTCAGCGGTAGCGACGACAATCTTCTGTGCGCCATGGCCCACATACCGATCTCCGGCATTCAGGTGCCCGCCGAACAAATCGGCTATCAGGCCGCCGAGCTGCTCGACGGACTCATGCACAAACGGAAGCCGAAAGCGGACACGATCCTTATACCGCCCTCCGGCATCAACGCGAGGCACTCGTCCGACACCTTGGCCATCGCCGACCCGCCGCTGGCGAAAGCGATCCGCTTCCTGCGGAAAAACGCGACGCTGCCGATTCAAGTGACGGACATATCGAGTCATTCGGGCCTCTCGCGAAGGGCGCTGGAACGGAAATTCGAAACCGCGCTCGGCAGAAGTCCAGCCTCCGAACTCCGCCGTCTGAGGCTCGAACAGGCCAAGAACCTGCTGGAGACCACGGACATGCCCATTCCCGAAGTGGCCGAAAAATTGGGATTCGGATCACCGGAATACCTCGCCTTCATTTTCCGTCATTCGTTCGGTCTCACGCCGCTGAAATACCGACGGTCCGCCCGCAACCGCTGAGGCCCCGCGACGCCGCAAAATCGCAGATTTTTGACGCATTCTTGCCTAGCCGAAGACCGTTGTTCTCTGGCATGATGCTTTAAGGAATTGGAAACCGAACAAACGTTTTACGAGGGATCATATGGACATCTTGAAGTCGCTTATCTGTCTTGGCCTCGCAGCGGGACTGTGCGGGGATGCCTGCGCCGCCGACTCGTTCTTTCTGGAGGCCGAGGATTTTCAGTTTTACGGCGGCTGGTCAAAACTCGACGACCCTAGGGCCTCGGGACACAGTTACCTGTTTGTTCCGCAGGAAGCGAAACCTGACGAGGACGACGCCGTCACGATGTTCTCGCTGGCCTGCGACGGCGACTACACCTTTTGGGTGCGGGCGCGCGATTTCGCCAATAACCGCCCGAAAATGCGAAGGTTCGCCCTGCTCGTCGACAACGTCCCGTTCAAAGAGGAAGGCGGCACGCACGGACAGGAAGGATTCCTGTGGCAGGCGCTCGGCACGCGGACTATGAAAGCGGGCGAACATCTGTTGACCCTGCACGATACGGCGCATGCGTATGGCCGCTGTGACGCGATTTTCATCACCGGCTCGGGCAAAAATCCGCAGGCGATGTCGCCGAGCCAACTCAAAGCCCTCCGCATGAAACCCCCTGCGCTGCAGGCCGAGGAAATGGCCGCGTTCAAGCCGGTGGCCGTGACCGATGCGGGGACGGACGCTCTCGCGAGTCTGACCACGCCGAATCTGCGCGTGACGTTCATGGCCGGAAAAGACCCCGCCGGAAAACCATGGATCATCCGGCGCGCGCGCGTGCTGCAACAGGGTGTCTGGCTGGCTCTGCCGGATGCCGCCGGCGACGAGACGCTCTTTGTTCAGCAGACGACAAACGTGACCGCCGACCTGCGCCGCGTCGCCACATGGAAAGGCGCGCGCATGCCGTTAAGAGTGACTTTCAACGGCGAAACCATCAAACCGCGCAGTCAAACGTCGGACCCCTACGCCGTCGCGCCCGCCCGGCGTTTCGCACCCCGCGCGATCACGGCGGTCTCCGAAACGTCGGTCGATCTGCGTTACGAAGCGGAGGACGGCGAGGCGCTGCCCGTGCGCTGGAGCGTAGATCCGGACGATCCATATACGCTACGCGCCCAAGCCCGGCTCGACGCGAAGACGGCCGGCTCTTACTCGCTGGGATTCTCGGCCCTCGTTCCCACCGCGCGCGACCGCGTCGCGTTCGTGCAATTGCCGCCGCTCTATCAGTTCCAGCGGCTCCCCGAAACGGCGGACCTGCTGTGCAACACGCTGACCCCTCATCCGCTGGCGCTGGCGCAGGTGCCTTGGCTGACCAACGGCGTCCCGCTTTCCGTGGTCGTGACCGCGGAGCCGTCCGATCTGCCGTTCGTCTGGCCGGACGCATCCAACGCGGTCTGCGGTTTTTCGCTCCTCAACAGCCGCGCGCAAGTGCAGCCCGCCTTTTTCAGCCCCGTGATCGGCAGTCCCCGCTCATGGCTCGCGGCGGGCGAAACGCGCCTCGTCAATTGGCGCGTCATGACCCGCCCCGCCGACTGGAAGGACACGCTCGAAGCCTGCTGTCTGAACATCATGAAGGTCCGGGACTACCGAGAACCCATTCACGCTTCGCTCACCGAAGCGGTGCTCAACATGACCGATCTGATGATGAACGACGAGTTCGGCGGCTGGAACGATGAACTGAAGGGATTCTACGACATTGAAAGCGCAACGATGGGCAAGCAGGCCGCGCCGCTCGCTTTGCTTTCGGCTACGGCGATCTCGCGCAGCGAATCGTTTTGGACGCGGCGCGCCCTCCCCACCGTCGAATTCGTTCTGAGTCGGAAAGGGGCGGACATCCTCCAGAGCGGCGTCAACCGCGAGGGAAAGCCGGTCCAACGGCAACTGGCGATTCCCAACACCTTCTATGGGACGACCTGCTGGGAGGGGTTCGCCAGACTCACCGGAGGTCTCAATCCGTGGCTGAACGAGCTGGCCCTGCCGCAGGGACGCTTCCGCTCCGCAAAACTCTATAACACCTCGTGGCCGTGGACCGAAATGCTGGCCGCCCATCGCCTCGCCCCGTCCCTCGTGAGCCTCGATGCGGTCAAGGCGGACGCCGACGCCTGGCTGGCCAAAGAGGTGTACGGCCGCCAGACGCAGCCGGTCAATTTCAGCGCCTTCTACAACATCCATTTCTATCCCTATTGG
>CAZTDL010000530.1:0-3608 GCA_964612775.1 uncultured Lentisphaeraceae bacterium | reverse complement strand
AAATAATAGTTCATGGCGACATTCTCCACCAGGGAAAAATCACCGATCGAGCCCACATCTACTCGTTCCGAGGGGATGTACCCCATGCCCATTTGCCATCTTTTCAGGCTGGAGGCATGGCTGATGTCCTTGCCCGCAAGAACCACCTGGCCCCCCTCGGCCTTTCGAAGACCGGCGAGGACCTCTGCCAACTCGTGTTGGGTCGCGAGCGCACCGCACCCGTGCGCTATACGCCCGGGGACGCTACCGCGATGACGGCCCACTACGCTGACGGGATCGAATTAGTCCTGCGTCAAAAGGGGTTCCGCAATTCCTGCGCGGTCCGGTTCGAAGGTGACGAAGGCTGGGTCGAAACCGATGATTCGGGCGATATCCAAGTTTCTTCACCGACGCTTCTCGAAAACCGCAAAATCCAGACCGAAAGCTGGATGCGCCCCGTCGCCCATCCCGCCGAGTTCATCGCCAGCGTGAAATCACGCCAGCGGCCAACCGCGCCTGCGGACTCGTTGCATTTCACGCATGTGGCGTGCCACGCAGCGACCATCTCCTATCATCTCAATCGAGAACTCGTTTTTGACCCGGCGACACGGTCCTTCGCCAAAGATGAGGAAGCCAACCGCCTCATCAACCGTTCCAGCCGCGCCCCTTGGACCCTCTAATCTTTCAAATCCTTCAATAAGGTCAAGCCATGTTCCAAACATTCATTCCCTTTTCTTCCCGCCGAACGCTCCGCGCCTCAGTGAAAGCGTTTTTACCGCTTGCCGCCCTTTTCACGCTCGCAGGCATTGCTGACGAGGCCGCGCTGCTTCGGCAACTTGCATCCCGTGCGCCCGAAGAGCGAGACGCCGCTCGCCAGTCGTTGCTCGTTACCGCCACACCGGCGGCGATCCCGCAGCTTGCGTCACAATTAAAACAGGCGGAGACCTTTGACAACGCCTGTTTTCTTCTCGAAGCGTTGAGTGTCCCCGAAGCCGACACCGCTCTGCGTGCCGCGCTTGCCTCAGCCTCTGGACGCGAGCAGGCCGGTCGGTCTTATCAACACCTTAGCACGTCGCGGCGACACCGCCGCCGAGGCTCAGGTCATCGCCCTGCTCGCCCAACCCGAACCGGTGCGGTCCGCCGCCCTGAACTATCTGGGGCATATCGCGACACCCGGCGCGCTCGCGGCACTCGATGCGGCACCGCTTGATGCCGCTACCGCCAACGCCACGCTGGCCGCCGCCGAAACGCTGTCAAACCGTCAAGCGCTCAAGCAGGCCGCAAACCTTTATACCCGCCTCTATCGTTCCAACCCGTCTGACCACATTCGCCTTGCGGCGTTCTGCGGTCTGGTCCTGTGCGACGAAGCCCATGCGGCGGCGCTCCTTCCCGAAGGCCTCGGCAACGCTTCGCCCGTTTGGCGCGGAACCGCCGCCCGGCTCACCGTGCAACTGCCCGATAAAGTCCTGAGGAAACAAGGCGGCAAGCTGATGCAATCCCTGTCGCCCGAGGGCCGGCTTGCGCTCGTCAACGCGTTAGTCCACGCGAAAAAACGCGCGGGCGCCCCGTTGGTTCGCGCCGCCATGGGAAATGAGACGGACACGACCGCGCGTCTGGCCGCCATCTCAGGTATCGGCGATCTCGGCGACGCGGAAGATGCCCCCTCGCTGATCGCCCTGCTCGGCCATGCCGATGCCGCGATCGCCGACGCCGCCCGCATGAGCCTCATTAAACTGACTGACCCAAAAACCGATGCCTGTCTTGTTCAAGCGCTCGCTAAACGCACCGGCAATACCGAGTCGCTGACCCGTCTGCTCGGGATCATCACGTTCCGCAAGACACCCAAGGCCGCCGCAAAACTTATGCCCTGCCTGACCGACTCCGCGCCGACCGTGCGTACCGCCGCCTTCCAAGCGCTCACGGAACTGGCAACCGAAAAACAGTTGCCGGATCTCTTTGCAGCCGTCGGAAAAGCCTCCGACGCCAAGGAAAAACGAGCCGCAGACACGGCGCTGTTCGCATTTTCACGCAAATATCCCGCGGGCGCAGTCGCAGCCATCACACCCCTTTTCGCCACCGCCGATGCGGAACGCCGCCGCGCTTTACTGCAAGCGCTCGGCATCGCGGGTCACCCCCAAGGGTTGGCGCTCATCCTGAGCGCCCTAAAAGATACGGACTCTGACGTGGCGGATGACGCCGTCCGCGTGCTCGCCAATTGGGCAGACCCCGCAGCAACGGCATCCTTGCTGGAACAGGCTAAGAAACATCCGAAAAACAGCTTACGCGTCATCGCCCTGCGCGGATTCATCCGTCTGGCGGTGAAGGAGCCCGATCAGGCCAAGCGTGTCGCCCTGCTGAAAGAGGCCGGAACGATTGCAACACGTGTCGAGGAGAAACAACAACTCGCCGCCGCCTGGGGCACGGTGCCCACCCAGGAATCCGTCGCCTTTCTAACCGCGCAGCTCACCGACGACGCCCTCAAAAACGAAGCGCTGAAGGCCCTCAAAACCGTCGCGCTCAAAACCCTCGTCGACGTCCCCGATAAAGCCCCCGGCTCGCTGCTCACGCCCCTCACCTTCATTCCGCACCGCCTGAACGATCATCGCTCGGAAGCCTGCTGCGTCGCGGATTTCAACGGTGACGGCAAACTCGACATCGCAGCCGGCCCTTACCTTTATCTCGCGCCCGACTGGAAACCTCAGCAGATCCGCGAGGTCAGCACAACCGTCACGGACAACGGCAAAGGCTATGCCGACGACTTCTGTAATTTGGTCCTCGACGTGAACGGCGACGGCAAGCCGGATATCGTCGCGGGCACCTGGTTTGCGAAAGCCTCGTATTGGTTCGAAAACACCTGCGGCAGGCAGGGACTCTGGCCCGTCCATTTGATCGAAAAACTCGGCAACCATGAAACAGGCACACTCGTCGACATCGACGGCGACGGAAAAGCGTTGGAATTCCTGCCGGACACCCAGCTCACGGTTTGGTACGAACGCGGCAAAGACACGAACGGCGTGCCCGGATTGGTTCGGCACACCGTGTCCGAAAAAAGCAGCATTCTGGGCGCGGGAGCGGGCGACATCAACGGCGACGGGAGGCCCGATATCATTCGTCCCAACGCCTGGTTCGAAGCGCCCAAAGACATCCGCAACGGGAAATGGGTCGAGCATCCGATCGCCCTTTGCGCCAAAGACGGAAAAATCGACCATTCCTCCAACATTCTTGTCTTCGACGTGAACAAGGACGGTTTCAACGACATCCTGGTCAGTACGGCCCACAAGTATGGCATATTCTGGTATGAGCAGTCGCGCGACGCGAAAGGCGAGATCGTCTGGACACAGCACGTCATCGATGACACCTGGACACAGCCGCACTATCTCTGCTTCGCCGACATCGATCAAGACGGCAACAAAGAAATCATGGTCGGGAAACGTTTCTTGGCTCATAATGGCGGCGATCCGGACTCATCCGGCAAGCAGTGCATCTTTTATTACCGGTTCACCTCCGGCCCGAATCCCGTCTTCCGCAAACACGTGATCTCCTACGACGAAGGCATCAGCGCGGGACTCAATATCGTCGCCGCCGACATGGATAGCGACGGCGACATCGATCTCGTGACCACAGGCAAG
>CAZTDL010000529.1:0-3608 GCA_964612775.1 uncultured Lentisphaeraceae bacterium | reverse complement strand
TGACCTTTCGGCTTCAATCGGAAGACGCGCCGCCCCAACCGTTGAGGGTTAAGGTCGAGATCAACACCCGCGAGCATTTTCAGGCACTGCCGATTCAAATGAAGCCGTTTGCGGTTACCTGCCGCTGGTTCAGAGGCAAAACGGCTCTGCCCGTGTACGATCTGAACGAGTTGTTGGCGACCAAGCTTCGTGCGCTCTATCAGAGGCGCAAGGGACGCGATCTGTTTGACATCGCCTCCGCCCTCCGCACGCACGCCTGCGATCCCGCACTCATCGTACCGGTGTTCGAGCGTTACATGGAGGCCGAAGGCCTCCGGATCACCCGGAACGAATACCGTGATAATCTGGCAGCCAAGATGGAACACCCCGGTTTCAAGAGCGACTGTACGCCGCTCTTGCGCCCAGGGATTGAGTTCGACCTGCGGGCGGATCAGAGCCTTGTGGACAGTCTGCTTCTTGCCCGACTCACAGGGGACTGAAACGATGTGACGGAGCTATTATTCTGTTTACGTTCGGGGTCTAGTGGTCATGGCCTAGCGTGAGGAGGGCGCATCCTATCTCTCGGGAACTGGTATAGTACTCGTGTTTTCTGGAGTGGTACCAGAAAACACGAGTACTATACCAGTTCCCGAGAGATAGGATGCGCCCAATATAACGCATGGTTTGGCCAAGAGAGGGATATCGCCGAGAAAAAGAAGAAGCCCCCGCGATCCGGAGCGCCCGAAGAACGGTCGACAAAACGCAGCCGAAACGGCCTCTGTTCGCTTCAGGCTGAAGCTTGGGGATCGTCCACTGCGACACGCTCTTGACGGTCAGCCCGCCTTTACATTAAGGTCTTTCGCGCGAACCCTTTCAAAAAAAACAGATGGAGCGTCTAATAATATGAACATGAGAAGCCTTTTTTCACTGTCGCTGAGCGTCGGACCGGTTTTGTGTTTATGCGTCCTGTCCGGAACCACGTTAACGCGGGCCGCCGAAAAGCCCGTACGCCCCCAGACCGCACTCCAAAACGGCAGCCTCTGGCCCGATAACAACGGCGTCCACATCAACGCTCACGGCGGCGGCATCCTTTTCCATCGGGATACCTATTACTGGTACGGGGAACACAAGACCGCAGGCAAAGCCGGCAATGTCGCGGAGGTGGGCGTCCACGTCTACTCTTCCCGCGACCTCACGCACTGGCGCGATGAAGGCATCGCCCTTCGCGTCTCCGACGATCCCGCGAGCGACATCGCAAAAGGCTGCATCCTCGAACGCCCCAAAGTGCTTTTCAACCCGCGAACGGGCAAGTTCGTCATGTGGTTTCACCTGGAGCTCAAAGGACAAGAATACAAAGCGGCGCGCAGCGGTGTCGCTGTGGCCGACGCGCCGACCGGCCCGTTCACCTTTCTCCGCAGCTTTCGTCCCGACTATTCTATGGCGCGAGACCAAACCCTCTTTGCGGATGATGACGGCAAGGCCTACCACCTCTACGCGTCGGAAGACAATAAGACGCTTCACATCGCGCTGTTATCCGACGATTATCTGACCCCGAGCGGCAAATTCATCCGCGTGTTCGAAAACCGGTTCATGGAAGCCCCCGCCATCTGTAAACACAACGGGAAATACTATTTTATCGGATCAGGATGCACCGGCTGGGAACCCAACGCCGCACGTTCCGCCGTCGCGGACTCCATATGGGGCCCGTGGAAAGAGCTCGCGAACCCGTGCATCGGCATCAATCCGGCGAACAAACTCGGCGCCGAGAAAACCTTCGGAGGACAAAGCACCTTCATTCTTCCTGTACAAGGGACAGACGGCGTTTTTCTCGCGATGTTTGACATTTGGAGCCCCGACAACGCGATCGACGGGCGATACGCCTGGTTGCCGATCCGTTTCGAGGGCGAGGGTTTCACGGTCACGTGGTCCGACACGCGGGATTTGAACGCTTTCGGCCAACGGCCACGCTGACGTTGTTGCGGCGTCTTTCGGCAGAAACGGGGTTTAGCCCCTTCGCCGCACGTACGTCCGTCCTTCACGCGGCGACGATAGAGGGGGCTGCGGGTGGCCCGTTCGAAAACAGGCTTATTTCAACCCGAAAACGACAACGGCCAATGTCCGCTAAGACATCGGCCGTTCGACTGTTTTGGAAACGCGAAAGACTACCGTCCCACGGCATCCTTGATGACCGGAAGAACAGACTTCGCCCAGATGCCATAGCCTTTCTCGCGCGGATGAAGGAAGTCGGGCATCATCTCTTTGGTGAGCGTGCCATCCGGCTCCAGCATCTCTTTGCTGAAGTCCATGAAGACCACGCGCTGGCCGTCGGCGTACGCCTTAATCAACGCGTTGACCTTATCGTTGCGAACGCGGGCGCTGTCCGTCGGATTCGCGCCGCGCGGGAAGATCGCCAGCAACAGCACCTTGGTCGTCGGCGATTTCCGTGCGATTTTCTCAAGGATCGCCTTAATGCCTGCAGCCGTGTCTTCGGGCGTTTCCTGAAGGAGCGGCCGGTGCCCGGTGTTGTTCGTGCCGATCATCAGCACCAGCAGCTTCGGCTGATAGCCGTCCAGTTCGCCGTTGTCCAAACGCCAGAGCACGTGCTCGGTACGGTCGCCGCCGTAGCCGAGGTTCAGAACCTTGTAACCGCCGAAGTTCTCTTCCCACACCTTCTTGCCGCTGCCCTCCCAGCCATGGGTGATGGAATCGCCCATGAAGACCAGCTCCCAGCCGCCCTGCTTGACCAGCGCCTGTTTCTGCTCGAAACGCGCCTTCCACCATCCCTCGCCCAAGCGGTCGTCCGGGATCACCGACGTCTTCAGCGTCTTCTCGATGAAGGGGGTGATCCCCTGCGCCCAAATATCGTAGCCCCTGGCGTTCGGATGCAGCAGATCGGGCATGATTTCCTTGGAAAGCGTACCGTCGGGCTGCAAAAGCTTGCCGTTGATGTTCGTCCAGAACACGCGCTTGTTGTCCGCGAACTTCTGAATCTCGGCGTTGACCTTTTCGTTGCGGACGCGGCAACCGTCCTGCGGCGTGGCGCCGCGCGGGAAGATCGCCAGCAAGAGAACCTTGGACTGCGGCGCTTTCTGGCCGAGCTTGTCGAGGATCGCCTTGATGCCCGCCACGGTGTCTTCCGGGCTCTCCTGTTCCAGCTTGCGGTGCCCCGTGTTGTTCGTGCCGATCATCACGACAAACAGCTTGGGCTGATAACCGTCCAGTTCGCCGTTGTCCAGACGCCACAGCACGTGTTCCGTGCGGTCCGCGCTGATGCCGAGATTGAGCGCCTTGTAGCCTCCGAAGTATTTATTCCACTCGGCTTTGCCGCGGTTCTGCCAGAAATCGGTGATCGAATCGCCGATAAAAACCAACTCCCATCCGCCCTGTTTCGCTTTCGCGACATCCGCCTGCACGCGTCGCTTCCAACCGTCGTCGCGCGGCACCGGCGTCGTCGAAAGCTGCTGAGACCAAACCGAACCGGCCACCCAAGCCGCCAACAGAAACGGAACCATCGCACTCTTCACGTGTCTTCTCCCTTTTGTTTTTTGTGGCAGGAGGTCTCCCCACCGAAACCGCCGCTGACGCCTCGGAGAAACGTCCCTGCCGATTTTGTTTAGACAAGCCTTGTT